>JAGGVB010000012.1 GCA_021158245.1 bacterium
GAATCGTAATTGTCTATGAGTAAAATTTTCATTTTTCATCTGTCCCGCACTACACAGCTGTTCTATGAATTTAGGGAACAGAATAAACATATTCAAGGAGATTCGGAACCAATCGGTGTTATTTTGCCAGGAAATAATAAATTTTTATTACTGAAAATTAAATATTATTAAATATCTTTTACGCCTGTTTCGTCATCGTTAATTTTAAAAGTATTTACCAGACCGAAAAGTATTTCCGACTGTCTGTTCAGTTTCTCAACAGCGCTGGCAATCTCAACAGCGCCGTTTTTAGATTCATTAACAATGTGGCTTATACCGTTAATATTTTTTGATATCTGTTCAGCACCTGTACTCATCTGTTCTGTTGCTGCAGCAATCTGATTTATCATATCCATAGCCTGTGTTACAGCACTGGTTATTTCATTTAAGACTTGTTCTGTTTTTTGTGTCGCTTTTTTGCCGCTGTCAACAACTCTGTTTACTTCCTGCATAGATTCAGATACCTGTTTGGTATCATCCTGAATTGCCTTAATCGTGCTACCCACTTCAGCGGTTGCTTTGGTTGTACGCTCTGCCAGCTTACGTACCTCATCTGCAACAACTGCAAAACCTCTGCCTTGCTCTCCTGCTCTTGCAGCTTCAATAGCAGCATTTAAAGCGAGCAGGTTTGTCTGATCTGCAATGTCATTAATAACCTGTATTATCTCTTCGATCTGTCCTGCTCTGTTTGTCAGGGAATTAATAACATCCCCTGTTTTAATTGCAGTCTCTACAATGTTATCCATATTTTGTTTAGTATCAAGCATTGAAGCAGCCCCTTCATTTGCTTTAGAGCTGGCTTCTCCGGCAACTTTGGCAGTTTGTACTGCATTTTTAGAATTTTCCACTATTGCAGTTGTCATCTGCTGAATGCTTACAACCACTTCATTTAACTGTGCAGTCTGATTCTCAATACCATTTGCAAATTCGGAAGATGTAACACTCATTTCATGTGCAGTCCTTTCGACTTCTCCGGCATTTTCACGCACTCTCGCAACAATTGAACGCACTCTGTCCACAAAAGTATTAAACCAGCCGGCCAGTTCTCCTATTTCATCTTTTGTTGATACATTAAGTTTTTTGGTCAGATCCCCTTCTCCTTCAGCTATCTCTTTAAGCATATTTACAATGTTGTTAACAGGACGCGAAATAGTGCCTGTAATAAACAGGATTGCAATAGTCAGGAAAATAACTGTAATAATCATAATAAACATGGATATCCTGGTTAAACGCATAATAGGGCTGTTAATTTCATCAACAGATACGCTAAGAACCAGGCTCCATCCCAATTTTTCTATAGGAGTGTATATCATGTATCTTTTTTCCCCGAACATCACTACTTCTGAAATACCCTTTTCATTGTTCTGAATTCTGGTTTTAACTTCTTCCAGATTTTGAAAATTATGGCCGTTATCTTTGAAATCATTAATACTTCCTTTTAGAATATATTCAGGATCAGGATGATAATAAAATTTTCCATCTCCTCCAATTAAATACGATTGTCCTGTTTTAAACACACCGCCAAGTTTTTTTACCAATTCGTTAAAAAACTGCAAACTGAAATCCACTCCTCCCACGCCGAGAAGTTTTCCGTCAGTATCATCGTAAATGGGTATTCTGATATTGGCGGCAGCTGTATTATCAACAACATCAACGTCAACATCATAACAAAGGCGGCCCAATTGTACAGTCCTTTTATACCACGGCCGTGTTACAACATTGTAATCGTCCCCTATAGGCCGCTCTGCACTCTCATAGTACCATTTTGTTTTCTGACTTGCAATAAAAGCAGTCCTGATATCTCCGTCATTTTTTACGTATAATTTAAGCTGGTCAATGATCCTTCCGTATTCAGGATCCGTGTTCCGGGTGGCTCTCCTGATGTTATTTTTTTTGAGCCATGATTTTATATAAGTATCCTGACAAAAAGTCCAGGCAATCTCGGATTTCTTTTCAAGATATGCCTCAAGATTCGATTTAACCCCTTCAACTTCTTTCATTGCTTTCTGCTGGGTTTCCGTAATAATAATTTTTTTCACAAACCCGTAATAGATGCCGAAAACAATAACAAGCATAACAATATTAATACCAAGGATCAGGATAAGCATCCTGATTTTCAGTCTTAAATTTTGAAGCATAGCCGGAACCTTTCTTGTTTTAAGATTCATTATTTGCGAACACTGAAATCATGCATAAGAATCGTCTGACTATTAAATTATTTGAAATTCCTGCTGTCAGGATTAAATAACAACAAAATTAATGCCAATTATTTTTAATATGAGCCAGCAATCCATATACTTACATTTATACCTATCTATCTGTTTATATTATTTTTATAAATAAGGTTTGTTTATAAGTTAATTTATCGGACAGCAGATATACTGCACAACAGTTAGTTTGGACCAACAGACCCGGTAAAAAATAACCGTTTGATCTCAAATATAAAATTAATTGTTTGAATCCGGCGAATTGATTATATTTCTGCATAAAGGTTTGATTAATTATAACTGCAGGTGTAACAGACATGGAAATAAAAGATATTATAGCCCATTTCAGAATTAACGGCAGTATTCTCAAAGCAGAACCCTTTGGAAACGGCCATATCAATGATACATACCTTTTAGTATATAATCAGTCTGGTACAGGAAAAAAATATATCCTCCGTAAAATCAATA
>JAGGVB010000013.1 GCA_021158245.1 bacterium
GGATGCTGATTAATTGAGAGCATGAATTTATGCCGGTTTAATACTCCTTCAAGGTTAAGGCTGCTTCCTAATAATAGTCTGCCGCTGGAAATATTTTTGATGCAGAATATTCCGGCAGGTTTTTGCCGCTCCCTGTATTCTCTTTTAATATCTTCTCTCGATTTCAAATTTATCAGCCTCAATATTATTAGTGCTCTATCGGGTATCTTTTCTCTCCTGCCTTAATCGGAATATCAAGTGAATTCTCGTCAGGAGGATATGAACAGTTATATACATGGGAATAATTACAAAGCGGATTGAATGCTTCATTAAAATCAAGTATGAATTTATCTCCGAAAGGTTCTTTAATTTCAAAGAATCTCCCTGCAGGATAAGTTGCCTTACCGTTTGTCTTATCATTAAAGGGTATAAATATCCATGCTTCTCCGGGGCCTTTTGTGAGGTCTTTTTTATAAGCAATCAGGAATTCTTTCTGACCTTTTATTTTAAATATAATTTTTGCGTATCTGTAAAAAGTTTTAATTTGATTCTGGCTTGTAAGCATTTCAATTTTATTGAGTTTTTTAAATCTTTTAAATTTGGCATTGATTCTGTAATCAGGGTCAGGAGTGTAATACAGAAGATGTTGGAAATTCTTAATTGATTCTTTATCAGGATCAAATACAATTATAACAAGCCGCTCGTCAAGAGGATAGATTACAAAATGATATTTTTTATATCTGCCTTCAGTCATTTCACCGAGGATATCTCCGGATTTAATCGGTTTCCCGCTGGAAAAGCATTTGAGCCCGGAATTAAATGATTTGAACAGCCATTTATTCTGTTTTTGAGAAACCGAGAATAGTGTTCCATTTATTTTTTTATCAGATAGGCTGTATTTACCTTTTTTGTATACAAGGTATTTTGTCTCTCCCTGTTGTGCTGTCAGTCTTGCAAGGCCTGCAAATGGCGATGTGGGGGAGGTTTTAAACTCTTTATCTTTATCCTGCCGTGCTTTAATTAAATTTTGTTCCCATTTAAGGATGTCCGTGTGCTTGTTGTTTTTGCTGCATCCTGAAAAATTAGTCAGCATTGCAGAGAGCAGTAATACTGAAAGGTAAAAGACGCCTTTTTTCATTTTTTTACTCCGCTCGGTTTTTAAATTTTTTTAAAATAGGGTGCTTTGTAAATTTAATAATTTTTAGAATAATTAGGAAATAAAATTATTGGTTTAAGAAAAAAATCGTTAGGGAAGGAATATCCGGAAAGAGTTTGTTTGACTTTTCAATGTGATTTTATTATGTTTTAAAAAGTTATATTTATTTCTATTGTTTCCGGACAGGATGCTGATTTTTCCAAAGAAGATATAACGTTCCGGCTGAATAGTACTTACTTGAATGCTTAAGGATATTACTGGTTGTGAATAATTTGAATAGGCCTGCTTACAGCGAAATTTTTTATCCTTTCCCATATTACGCGGGAGATGTTGACTGAGCCGGAATTTTTTATTTATAAATTCAATATTTTAAGAAACTCCGCGCTGTTTATTTCGAAGACACAAATTATAATTTTTTATATTGATTTACTGCACAGGTGTTTATATTTTATAGCTCATGTTAAGTTTGACAGTTATGTGTATAACTATTCTTAACAATTTCCAAGGGGAGAGGAATGGCATCAGATTTAAGTTTTGTTGAATTTATTGCAGATCAGGCTGAAAACGCAGGTTTAATTACTTACAGAAAAATGTTCGGAGAATATGCGCTTTACTGCAACGGAAAGGTTACAGCACTGATATGTGACAATCAGTTGTTTGTAAAACCAACTGAAGCTGGGAGATCGTTTATCGGCAAAGTTGTTGAGGCTCCTCCTTATCCGGGAGCTAAACCATATTTTCTTATTGAGGACCAGATTGAAAACAGAGAGTGGGTCGGCACTCTGATAAAACTAACAGAAAAAGAACTTCCTTTGCTAAAGCCGAAGAAATCAAAAAAGAAAAAGAGCTAATACTATGTTGAACAAAACTGCTTTGTGGTAGTAGAGAAACACGTTTTTTGAAAATTTTGTAGAAACCTTGAGAAAATGAGTTTTTCCATTTACCTTAGGTTATTTATTAATTAGCCAAAGGAGAGTATTATGGAAGGGCTAATTGATCAAATGAAGATTGATATTGAGCTTCATGATTACTGGTGTGCATACCGTCCGGAAGATTGGCTTTCCCCAAGCAAACGTAAAACGGCACCTATTTGTGATTCAGCTATTTCACGAATATTCAAGAACGCAAAAAAAACGACATAATGGCCGGCCTTTTTGTGCCGGGGGCGGGAATCGAACCCGCATGGACCAAGGTCCGCTGGATTTTGAGTCCAGTGCGTCTACCAATTTCACCACCCCGGCATAAAAACAAAGCGATAGAATATACAAAATTTACTTTGTCTTGTCAAGAGAGGAAGAGAAAAGAGAAGAGAAGGGGGTTAGTAGTGAAAAGTGAATGGTTTTGGTGTCTTGAGAATTTTCTTTAACTCATGGTGTTGAGACAGGAAATTTTGAATTTTAAATGTTGAATTTTGAATTAAAAGATAAAGAGATGTTGAATTTCCCCTCCGTCACAAGTTGAACTTGGGGCGGAGATTTTCAGATGCCGGATAAATATTTTTTTCTTTTTTATTTCCGTACTTTGCACTCGTTGCAAGGGGAAATAAGCACGCGTCATGAGGTGATTGATACGAGGCACGGCGCGCCGTACTCTTACGGTTTAGTGATGAAAAAACATCGTTAATTTTTATCAAACTCTTGACCTTGTCTTTAAAAAATCGTATCTTCAAATTGTCTTTTACTTATATTTTTTACGAGGTGCAAAATTGGAATTTGCAGTTACTGCTGATCTTCATCTGAGACAGAATGAACATAACGAACGTTTTATTGCATTAAAAGCTATTTTTGATGAAATGCATAAGCGTAAAATCAGTACCCTTGTTATTGCAGGGGACCTGTTTGATGCTGATGAAAAGAATTACTCTGCTTTTGAAAAAATATGTACTGAAGATCCGGCAAAAAATTTTAAAATTTACATAATTCCTGGAAACCATGATTCGGGCCTTAAGCAGAAAATGTTTGCGTCAGGCAATATCTCTGTAATATCCACAGCTCAGATAATACAATTTGACATGATGTCAAAACCAGTATGTTTTATTCCGTACAAAAAAAATACAACTATCGGTGAGCAGATTCAGAACGTTTCTGACAGGGATATGCTTGTTCCGGGAAAGTGGATATTAATAAGCCACGGAGACTGGATTGAAACAATTAATCAGCCAAATCCTTACGAGCCAGGGCTGTACATGCCTTTAACAAGAGGAGACCTGGAAACACACAAACCTGCTTCTGTGTTTCTGGGGCACATACACAAACCCATTGACAGCCCTGTTGTACATTTTGCAGGATCTCCCTGTCCTCTTGATATAAACGAAACAGGGAAGAGGCGTTTTCTTTTAGTGGATTCGGAAACCGCAGATTCCGAATCTGTGGCAGTAGAGTCGCCTTTATTATATTTTAATGAAAAACTTCTTATACTCCCCGTAGATAACGAACAGGAGTACATTTTTAATCAGGCGGAAGCTTTGATAAAAAAATGGGCTGTTGATAAAGCTGGGGCTGTACGCATACAAATCAGAATAACTGTTAAAGGATACACAAAAGATAAATCTGCACTTGATAAAATTGTAAGGGATGCATTTAAAGATTTTTCTTTTTACAATAACGAAGCGCCGGATTTATCAAAAGTGTTTTTAAGCGATGATTTTGAAAAGAACGAGATTGCCTTGAAAGTAAGGGCAAAATTAATAGAGACCAGGATAAACAGAGGGGAGACCCAGCCTTCGAGAGAAGAGGTTATGCTTAGTGCACTTCATATAATTTACGGAGATAAATAAGTGGCTGTTTTTATCAAAGAAATAAAAGCTGAAAACCTTGGCCCTGTACCAAAGCTGTCAATTGGGTTTAAAAAGATAAATGTGATTTTCGGGCATAATGAGCACGGCAAAACATTTCTTGTGGAATTTATATTAAAATCCCTTTTTAAAAGCGCTTCAAAATGGAGCTTAAGAAACAGTTCTGCGCAAGGTAAAGTAATTGTCAGTGGTATTACGGATAATGATCTGAGTTTCTCTCCAAATTCTCCTGAAAAGATTGAAGACTATCTGCAGGATTCAAATCCCGGGCTGCCTCCGGATCTTTCTCGGCTGCTTGTTGTTAAAGGAGCGGAACTGGAGTTGTCTGACAATCCCAGAGACAGTGATAAGACAATTGTAAAAAAGTACATTTCTCAAAAGGGCGTACTTGATGTAATTGCACAAAGAATTCCTCCTGCTGAAAAAAACACAACAATTGAAAACGGAGAGATAATTGCTCAGAGAAAAGGCAGGGGAAAAGATCTTGTGGAACTTACCGGCCAGTATCAGACAATTAACACTTTGCTTGACGAGGTAAATCAAAACTTCTCTGCAGGGAAAATTGCAGTGCTTAAATCAGAGAGAGATGATCTTACTGATAAAATCCGTGTTATGGAGGATGCAAAAAAATATCTTGCATTTACTCTGTATGAAAAATCCGATGAGATTAAACAAAAAATTGCAGAAATAGACGAGACTCTGATTAAAAAGGCCAGAGACCAGCTTGCAGTGTGCAGATCAAAACAGAGCAAAATCGTATCATTGAAACAGCAGCTGCGCCAGTCTGAAAAAAATGCGGAAAATTACAGGTGGCTTGAAAAATTTAAAGAAGAGTATGATTCCCTTTCTTCTGTTGTAAAACCGGATGTTCCGAAATTGTTCCTGATAACCGGAATTACATGCGCGCTTTCCGGACTGATTGCAGGATTTTTAAAATTTGTACCCTTTTACTTAACAAGTATTCTTGTAATTACAGGAATTGCTCTGATTGTAGTATATTCGGACAAACTCAGAAGGTCTGTTGATTCTGCTGTAAAGAGATCGGAACTGAAAGAGCTTGAAGAAAAATTTTACAAAAGGTTCGGCAGGGATTTTTCCAAAGTTGATGTGCAGACTTTGTCTGACCTGTTCAAATCCGATTATGAAATATACACTGTCAGATTAAGAGACATACCGTCTGAAACACAAGAGCTTAACCGTGCTTTATCAGATCTTTCAAACATGGTTTTATCTCTGTGCGGCAAAACATGCACTCTTGAAAATGCGGATTCTCTTATCAGCTCAAAAGAAAAAGAATTAGAGAGCCTTAAATCGGATCTCCGTAAAATTGAAAACCGTACAGCACAGCTTAATGTTGAAAGAAGTCAGGTTATTTCAGAGCCCCAGCCTGCTGATTTTAATCAGGCTGAATATAGTAAGTTAAAGGAGAAATCTTTACTGCTTGAGAAAAAAATTGAAAAAGAAAAAGATTCTCTGTCAAATCTTAAGGTAAATATTTCACGGCTTACAGGCGACAGTATAAGCAGCGCGTGGGAGGTTCTGATAGATAATCTCAGAAATAAAAAACTGGAAACTACTGAAAATCTGAAAAATGTAAAAGCCGGGCTGTATGCATCCAATATTGTATTTAATGTGATACAGGATTTTGCGAGAGATGAGGAACAAAAAATAAAAGAGAGGCTTCAGTGGGAGGGCCTTAACACGGTTTTAAAGAACATTACTCAGAGATATACTGATATTACGCTTTCAGGTGATTCTCTTGTTGTATCGGACGGTTTTCACGATTTTCCTTTAAATGACCTCAGTACAGGCGCACAGGAGCAGGTACTTCTTGCTCTGCGGGTTGGTTTCAGCTCACAGATTTTTAAGGATAATTCTCTGTTTTTTATTCTTGATGATGCTTTTCAATATTCGGACTGGCAGAGAAGGGAATTTCTGGTTAAAACGGTTTTTTCTCTCGCAGAAGCCGGCTGGCAGATTATCTATTTTACTATGGATAATCATGTAAAGGAACTTTTTGATAAAAACGGGAAAAATTTCGGCGCTGATTATGCAAGCTATAATTTGTAATAAAGGGATTTCAGGTTTTAATGGATCAGATTAAAGGGAAAATACACAATTTTGCAAAACTGAAAGTACCGGAAAAATTTGTACTGAGACGAATGGGGTATCCTCCGGGTTCAGTAAAAATACCGGAAACTATCCGGGAAATCACTGAAAAGATGTACAGTCTGAGCGAAGACCTGATGAATCCTTCGGGAGTTTATACAATTTTTTCCATAACTGAAATTTCCGCAGAAAGAGTTGTGCTTGGGAAAAAGGATATTGGAATAAAGAGTGAAAATATTGCAGGTCTTCTTAAAAAGTCGGAATTTGCAGTGCTATTTATGGTTACAATAGGAAAAAGTCTTGAACAAAAGGTGGCGGAATTATCAAATTCCGGAAACATGACAGACGCGCTTATTCTTGATGCAATAGGATCGGAGACTGCAGATTATGCTGCGGATATTCTACACAGGCAGGAAATTGCCGGAAAAGCGGAAAAAGAGGGGTTTAAAGTGACTCCGAGGTTCAGCCCGGGTTACGGAGACTGGGTATTGTCCGCTCAAAAGGATATTTTAAGAGTATGCAGTGGAAATCAAATTGGTATTTCTGTTTCGGATAATTTTATGATGAGTCCTCAGAAATCGGTTTCTGCAGTATTCGGGCTTGTTAAATCCGGCTGAATTTATCAGGAGAAAAGCTCTGGAAACCTTGTATAAGACATTTGAGAACATTGTGTTAACACATATAAAGCGGTACAAAAAACTTGAGATAAAAGATCTGTACAAACTTGTTTATCAGGCTGCAATGGGACCTGCGCATATTTTCACAAGTATTAATCAGATTCAGGAAGATCTTACTGAAGAGTGGCTTGATGCAGGAAAACCCCTTTTCCAGGAAGGTCTTATGGAGATTATTGATCCCAGATCCAGGGTCGTAAGAGTAAATCTGAGAATTTACAGGGGGATGGGCGGAACAATTTTACAAATGGCGAACATGGTTCATGAATCTGCTATGAAATTCAGAGGGGATTTTGCAGCTTTAATGCTTTACAGAGATTATCTCAGTAAGATGAGCAGAGAGGGAACCATCAGATTTAAAGAAGATGATTTATCGCTTTTTTGGGAACAGATGGAAAAGGAAAATTTCCCGGCTGTCTGTCACAGCAGTGTTTATATTGAATCGTACAGACCCGCGTACAGGGTGATTCTTCAGGAACTGCTTTTTTGAGTTTTGAAAAACAGAACGGAGAAAATTGATATGAGTGGTCCGCAAAAACAGAAGAAACAAGACTTTACAAAAGAAGAATTGGAAGAGTTTATAAGGGAAAAAGAGACAATAAAACAGATTGTGGGACAGGTGGGAGGCCAGCCAACAACATTCAGCAAAGTATTCAATGTTGCTATGCTGATACTGATTCTCGGGACACTGATTTCCGCTCCTTTTATTCCTAAAAATCTGGAGCTGCCTGCAGTCGAAGTCGGGCTTGTAGTACTTTCCATAAAAATATTTTATCTTGTTCATAATGAGGCTAAGGTTATTCATTTCCAATTCTGGATGCTGAGCTCTCTTGAATGGAGAATGAATGATACGGCAAAGAGACTGGCAAGACTGGATGAAGATATTCATACAATTGCTGAAGAACTGCGTAAAAAAAAGAAATAAAATTTCGGAGGAAACAATGAATCAAAATTTGTTGGAGAGATTTTTACGTTACGTTAAGATTGATACTAAATCATCTGAAACAGCCGGAGATGCATATCCAAGTACGGAAAAGCAGAAAGACCTTTTAAGATTGCTCGTTGAAGAGCTGAAGGCTCTGGGATTAAAAGATGCTGCAATGGATAATCACGGATATGTTTTCGGAACCCTTCCTTCAAACATATCTGATGGGATAAAAACAATTGGTTTTATCTCGCATGTTGATACATCGCCTGAAGTGTCGGATACAGATGTAAAACCTCAGATCAATAAAAATTATCAGGGCGAAGATATTGTACTTCCGGGTGATACAACACAGGTAATTAAAGTTGCTGACAACCCTCATCTGAAAGAGCATGTCGGACACGACATTATTACTGCTGACGGAACAACTCTTCTCGGCGCAGATGATAAGGCAGGTATAGCAGAGATAATGACAATGCTTGAGTATTTTTCAACTCATCCTGATGTTAAGCACGGAACAATCAAGGTAGGATTTACTCCTGATGAGGAGATCGGTGAAGGTACAAAATATTTTAATGTTGAAAAATTCGGAGCTGATTTTGCATACACTGTTGACGGTGAAAGCCCGGGAGAAGTAGAAGACGAAACTTTTAATGCATCTCTTGCAGAGTTTGAGATTAAAGGGGTTAATGTACATCCCGGATATGCAAAAGGCAAAATGGTTAACAGCATAAGAATTATAGGCGATATTATACATGAGATAAATTCTTATCCTGCTCCTGAAACAACAGAGAAAAAAGAGGGGTTCTTACATCCCTACGTACTTTCCGGATCTGTGGATGAATCTCATCTTAAGGTTCTGATAAGAGATTTTGAACTGAAAGGCATTGAAGAAAAATCAAAGATATTAAATGATATCAGGAATAAGATTGCAGATAAACATCCCTGCGCTGAAATAAATCTTACAATTAAAGAGCAATACAAGAATATGAAGATAAAACTTGACGAGGAGCCGAGAGTAATTGAGTATGCGGAGAAAGCTGTAAAAATGGCAGGCCTTGAACCGCAGCGCCATGCAATAAGAGGCGGAACAGACGGTGCAAAACTCTGTTTTATGGGGCTTTTAACTCCAAATATCTTTACAGGCGGCCATAATTTCCATTCCCGTCTTGAGTGGGTAGCTCTGCAGGACATGGAAAAGGCTGTGGAAGTACTTATAAATCTTGTAAAAATCTGGGCTGAAGATAAGTAAACACAGTAAAATGCAAATTAAAGAGCCGTTCTTACTTTAGGATTTAAAGGACGGCTTTTTTCTATCCGGCATCTGGAAAATCAAGTCTCTCGCAACGCTCGCAGAGACCGCAAAGAAAAAATAAGGATAAAGGGGGAAGTGAATAGTGAATAGTGAAAAGTGAATAGTTTTTGGGTTGTGGATAATTTTCATTAATGTGAGATCGTTATTTAATTGTCAGAAATGTTGTTGTTAAGACAAGGAGAAAAAGGTATAAAGGGATAATGTATAGACAGGATGCCTCCTGCCTCATTCTCCGGCATCTGAAAATTATAATTCAACAAGCAATAGAGAATATCGAACTCCAAACACCGATTTTTGATTTCAGATATGTTTATCTGGAATTTTCTCAAATCTCAAATCGATATTCTGTTTTAATAATGTAGGGAACGCATATATGCGTTCCCTAC
>JAGGVB010000014.1 GCA_021158245.1 bacterium
AACCAGGGCATGCAGGCAACCTTCCAAGCGGCGAAGCTTACATTGTGCCCTATGAGGGTGAAAAGGCTGAAACGAGCAAATCATCAGGCATACTTCCAGTGCAGTTCGGCAATGAAGTTGTTATTTATAAAATTGACAAAAACCGCGCTGTTGATATATTGAGTTCCGGCAATTTCTCTGATGAGGAAAGAGATAAAATCACATCCGAACCAGCATACTCAAATATTGCAGAAATCGGATTCGGAGTGCTGAAAAAATACGGGCTTAAACCTGTGAATCAGATACTTCTTGACGAAAAACTGGGGCTTCATATTGCATTCGGCAGAAGTGACCACTTCGGGGGAATAATCGGAGTAAAAGATTTCTCCTCTCCTGACAAAGTTGTTCATATTGACAGAATCTACATTCCTGAAATACAGAGCAGAATTAATGTTAATTATGTAAAACTCTTTTATGAGGATTCTACTCAGGAAAATATAATGGAAGACGGAGAATACGTAATTTTTTAATCCTGATTACTTATAAATATATAGACAGAATATAGTTAACATTTTATCAGCAATAGGGCTGTATCAAAAGCCTGCGATGGTTTTACAGGGATTCCGGCTCTGTATTTTGTAAAATCTCCGGCTTCGAATTGAATTTAAGAATACACATTCATGCAAAACACAGGAATAACTGCAAAAATCAAGTATTCCTTTTTCATGCTACCTCCTATATTAATTTTATAAAATGCGAATCCCAAACTCTTCAATCATGCAGATTCTCTTATAATCAGTTTTGTTCTAAGAACCCTCTCAATAGGATGGGCACTCTTCTCAAAGTCATTAATCTCTTCAAGCAGAACTTTTGCGGCAATCACACCCATTTCATAAGCAGGCTGCGCAACTGTAGTAAGAGGGGGAGCAATTAATGATGCAATTGCATTGTCGCTGAATCCTACCACTGCGATATCATCAGGGATTTTCATTCCGGCTTCTTTTACAGCCATATATATTCCTATTGCTACAGGATCATTAACTGCAAAAATTGCATCAGGTCTGTCTGAACGGCTTAAAAGTTCTTTTGTGCCTTTAATTCCGTCTTCTTCATTCATACCGCCCTTTATAATTAATGCAGGGTCAGGAGTGATACCGTTAAGCTTGTGAGCATCAAGATATCCTCTTTTTCTGTTTTTGCTTAAGGAAAGCTGATCAGGGCCGCCGAGGTGTGCAATTTTTTTATACCCCTTTTTAATCAAAAATTCAACTGCACTTAATGCGCCTCCGTAATCATCAACTATTATTTTGCTTGCATTAACATCATCCAGAACCCTGTCAAAAAATACAATCGGGATTCCTCTGCGCTGTAAAAGCCTGAAATGTTCCGAATTAGTCGTAGTCTGTGATACTGATGCTATTAATCCTGCAACTCTGTTGGAGACAAGAACATGAGCATTTACTCTCTCCCTCTCATAACTTTCGTTGGATTTACATACAATAATAGTGTAACCTGCGCTGTAGGCAATATCCTCAATACCGTTTAAAGCAGAGGAAAAAAATTCATGTTTAATTCCAGGTAAAATTACGCCAATTGTATTAGTCTTCTGTTTTTTCAGGCTTTGAGCAATATTATCAGGATGATAATCAAGTTCCTTTGCCAAGGCTTCAACCTTGTCCCGCGTCTTCTTGCTTATGTCAGGGTGATGCCTTAAAGCTCTTGAAACCGTAGAAGATGATACGTTAAGCCTTTGTGCTATATCTTTAATTCTTACCGGGTTATTATGCATTATAATTCCCTACCTCCCTGTGGACCCGAATCCCCCGCTGTCCCTGTTGCTTTGATCTAATTCTTTCCGTAGATTAAAAGATACTTTTTCATATTTTGAAATAACAAGCTGTGCAATACGGTCCCCTCTTTTTATCATAAAGAGTTCTTTGCCGAAATTAAATAAAATGACTCTTATTTCTCCTCTGTAGTCAGAATCTATTGTACCCGGAGAATTTAAAACTCCTATCCCGTACTTTAAAGCAAGCCCGCTTCTCGGCCTTACCTGGCCCTCATATCCTTCTGGTATTGAAATAAATAATCCGGTCGGTATAAGCTCAACACTGCCCGGAAAAATTTTGACATCCTGCTCTACTGCAGCCATTAAATCCATACCGCTGGATCCATTTGTATGATACTGAGGCAGAGGGATATCTTCACATCCATGTTTTATTTTTACATCCACTACAATTTCAGGCATTTTTACCCGCCTTTTCCGTTTACTAATTTATTCAGAAGGCTTCGCTGTTCTTCAGTAAAAAGTTTTGCAGAATCATAATCGTTTTTTCTCAATGCTTTTTTAATAAGATTATCAAGTTCTGCTATTCTCTCACGGTCATTCTGTATTTCAGACTTTTCAAAAAGATATGTCTGAAGCGGATTTTTTCTCATATTTTTATCCAGCATTATAATTAATACATCTCAATTTAATCATTTTAAAAAAAATAAAACAGCCAATTTTTAAAAACAATTCATTTTTATTAAATTTTTCCTGTAAAAATCTTCAAAATACAGCTTTTCCTATTAACCTCTTGACAAAATACGTATGTTTTTGTATATTTAGACCACTTTGAGCGTAACATAATAATGAGGATACTATGCCGCAACATAAATCAGCAGAAAAAAGAGTACGACAAAATGAACGAAGGCGTCTGCGCAATAAAATCCGTCGTTCAATAATGAAAACAGCTATTAAAAAAGTAAACAGTGCTACTGAAAAAGAAACGGCTGTCACAGAACTTAAAAAAGCAACATCTGTTATTGACCGCATGGCTCTTAAAGGTATTATTCATAAAAATAAAGCATCAAACCTTAAATCAAAACTTACAAAAAGAGTCAATGCGCTTTAATTAGAAAATTATATTCTTTTGCGAAACCGGGTACAATTTCCGCAGTCAGTAACTCCCCCTAAACTGGCAGTGGAAATGTCTCGGTTTCCTTTTTTTATCCTCTCTGGTAATTCGGCGCTTCCTTTGTAATTGTAACATCATGAGGATGACTCTCCTTAACCCCTGCAGATGTTATGCGCACGAACCTGGTTTTTTCCTTGAACTCAGCTATTGTTTTAACTCCGCAATATCCCATTGAAGATCTGACACCTCCAACAAGCTGGTATACAATATCAGAAAGCCTTCCTTTGTAAGCCACACGCCCCTCAATGCCTTCAGGAACGTATTTTTTATCATCATTATTGGACTCCTGAAAATAACGGTCTGCGCTTCCCCTGCTCATTGCACCAAGAGACCCCATTCCTCTGTAAACCTTGAATGTACGCCCTTCCCACAAGACAATTTCCCCAGGGCTCTCCTCCACTCCTGCAAGAAGGGAGCCAAGCATAACTGAATCTGCACCTGCAGCAAGTGCTTTTGCAATATCTCCTGAATATCTAATCCCTCCATCGGAAATAAGAGGTACATCCTTCTCCTTACAAACTTTTGCACTCTCCATTACTGCTGTAATCTGAGGAACTCCAACTCCTGCAATTATTCTTGTTGTACATATAGATCCGGGCCCTACACCAACTTTAACTCCATCAGCTCCCGCTTCAATCAGGGCAAGAGCGCCTTCAGCTGTTGCAATATTCCCGCCTATGACATCAATGTGCTTAAATGATTTTTTTATCTGCTTTACCATATTTATAACTCCAAGAGAATGGCCATGTGCAGTATCAACGCAAATCACATCCACATCTGCATTTATAAGTACTTCAACTCTTTCCAGTGTATCACCTGAAGTTCCTACTGCAGCACCGACAAGAAGCCTCCCTGCTGAATCTTTGGCAGCATTTGGAAATGCCTTTCTTTTTTGAATATCCTTTACTGTAATCAGGCCTTTAAGCCTTCCGTCATCATCAACTATAAGGAGCTTCTCTATTCTGTGTTTTTGTAAGATCACTTCTGCCTGATCAAGGCTTGTGCCTTCTTTTGCAGTTATAAGATTTTCTTTGGTCATCACATTTCTAATCGGCTGTACAAGATTTGTTTCAAAACGTATGTCTCTGTTTGTAAGAATTCCGACTAATTTTTTATTTTCAACAATTGGAATCCCTGAAATATGATACTCACGCATAATTGTTAATGCTTCCTGAAGACTTTTATCAGGCTCAAGGGCTATCGGGTCGGAAATCATCCCGCTTTCGGATCTTTTTACTCTGTCAACTTCAGCAGCCTGCTGTTCCGGCGTAAGGTTCTTGTGAATAATTCCAACACCGCCCTCTCTCGCAATAGCAATAGCCAGTTTTGATTCTGTTACCGTATCCATTGCAGCAGAAAGAAGGGGGATATTCAGAGATATGTTCCTGGTCAGCCTGGTTTTCAAATCAGTGTCCCGCGGCAAAATTTTTGATTCTCTCGGTATGATAAGAATATCATCAAAGGTCAAACCTTCCATTAATATTTTTTCTTTCATATTTTTTACCCCTTTATCCGGTTTTTATTTAATTTTGTTAATTTTATGAATTTTCGAACCAGTCCGAAATGCTTTTAAAGACTTTATCACTATTATCCAGGACATTTACAGGTGCGGGGAAAGATGACACAAAAATCCCTCCGTAAGATGTTGTAACAAGCCTTTTATCGAGAAAAATAACAACACCCCTGTCTCGTTCAGAACGAATTAAACGGCCGGCTCCCTGCCTCAGCCTGACAACTGCTTCAGGGACAGAATAGTTGATAAAACCATTACCTGTATTTTTCTGTACCTCTTCTGTCCTTGCTTCAACAACAGGTTCAGTCGGCATACTGAAAGGAAGCTTGACAATCACTAACTGTTCCAATGATGAGCCAGGAACGTCTATTCCTTCCCAGAAACTGCTTGTTGCGAGAAGTACTGATTTTTCCGATTTCCTGAATTGTTCAAGAAGAGACCGCCTCGATGCATTCCTGCCTTGAGCAAGAAGCAGAATACCGCCGTTTAAAAATCTCTCTTTAAGATAATTATGTACAGACAGCAGCATAGTGTATGAAGTAAAAAGAACCAGAGTACCCCGCGGGCTTCTTTTTATAAGCTCTTCAAGGAATGATGCTGTTGCCTGTGTAAAATTTCTGTCTTTCGGGCCAGGCATGTATGATGGAATAATCATCAATGACTGTTCATCAAACCGGAACGGAGATCCGAGATGTTTTATTGTGATCAGATCCGGATCAACAGCATTCAGGCCAAGCCTGCCGATTATGTAATCAAATGATCTTCCCACGCGCATTGTAGCTGATGTCATTACACATCTGTCAAGTCCGGGATAGAGGGTATTTGCAAGGAGGTCTCCGATATTAAGAGGGACTGAATAAAAATCAGCCCTGGGTTCCTTTGCCTTTCTTTTTATTTCTACCCATACGACATCGCTGTCAGGTATATCTGAAGTAAAGTATGTAAACTTCTCTTTAATCCTAGTACAAATTGTTGTAAGAGATTCCAGCTCTGCAATAATATTATAGAGCTCGGGTTCAGGGCTTGCGTATGTTTCCAGAAGCTCTGTAAGGCGTTCAATATTTTTAATTATCCGCAGTATAAGCCTTTTTATTTGATTCTGTTCTTCTCCGGAAAGCACAGGTAGATCATTGGAATTTCGTATTCTGACTTTACTTGCTGTACCGTCTTTCGCCATAGAGTCTGACTGCAAAAGTACGGAATCAAAAAATCTTCTCGCCTGTTCTTTAAGCTCTTCTGATGCTTCTTCTATTGTATTAATTGAATTAACAGAGTCCTTTAAACCGTTTTCATCCTTCATGTCACGAATGAATTCACGAACCAACGGAATAATCCCTGCGCTTGTTCCGCTCCTGCTGTTAAGGCGCATATCAAGTTCAAGAAAATTCCACAATGTAAGATTTGTTGTCAGGCAGCTCGATGCACTGCTTTCTGCATTATGAGCTTCATCAATAATCAGAGTTGAATAAGGCCCCAAAATCTGGTGCTCGGAAGCGGAATCTGAAAAAAGCAAAGAATGGTTTACAATTACAATATTGCTTGTTGCCGCTGAATTTTTCACTTTTTGATAAAAACAATTTGAAAAATACGGGCATCTGTTTCTTTTGCACTGTACAGAATCTGCGTTTAATTGAGACCACAAAATGTCTGTATACCTGTTTCTAAATCCGGGGCTTTCTTCTATATCTCCCGTCTCAGTTTCAACGGCCCATACAACAAGATAAAGAAGGCTCTTCCTCATATCCTCTGTAAGGTAGTTATATCCCTCATTTATCATGTGTTCCCACCTGAGGGGACAGAGATAATTAGCCCTACCTTTTAAGAGAACAGCTTTTATTGAACGCCCCTTCATAAGCGGGGGCAGGTCTTTATAAAAAAGCTGATCCTGAAGATTTTTTGTATTTGTGGAAATTATAATTCTGTCGCTGTTATTTTTCTCCGCCCAAAGAACAGCAGGGACAAGATACCCCAATGATTTTCCTACACCTGTTCCCGCTTCAACAACAAGGAACTCATTTCTGTTAAAAGCACGGGTTGTTAAACGTGCAAGCTCCTGCTGTTCGAACCTCGGCTCATAAAATTCGAATATTTGTGATAGAAACCCAATAGGGGCAAAAAATTCATCAACAAAATTTTCACTAATAGGTTCAATCTCATTTCGGTTTTTGTGCGGATTCTGTTTCCCAATAATATTTAGTGACCCGAATCTTCTCCCTGAAAGTTTTCTTCCTGAATTTTTTGCATTCTTTTCAGCCAGCCCGAAAATTTCTGCCGCAGGAGACGGGTTTCCTCTAAGCAGCCTGTTTATAATATGAAGAGCTTTGGCATCAAGAGTCTCTATTTTTTTTAACAGCTCCAATAAAAGCAGTGCAGTGTCTCTCGCATCACTTAATGCTCTGTGCCTTTCACCTTCTTTAATATTTAAATAATTAAGAAGATACGCTAACTTGTGGGTTGGTACCTCCGGTAATAGTATTCTGCTCAGCTCAAGAGTATCTATTACTCCGGCTTTTGGAAATTTTACATGTCCGGTTCCCGTTTTTTTCCATTCATTCTTTATAAACCGGATATCAAACGGGGCATTATGTGCCGCAATATTGTCATGGCCGAGAAATCCTGATATTTCACCAATCTTGTCCCTGAAAAAAGGCTGCCCTTCACAATCTTTGGTTTTTATGTTTGTAAGGTTTGTGATTTCTTCCGGTATAGGGCGTCCAGGATCAAATAAGCATGAATATTCATCGCACAGCTCCCCTTTTTCGATGCGAACCATACCTATCTCAATAATTGAATCCCGAGCAGGATCCAGCCCTGTTGTTTCAACATCAATAACAACTACAGAGTTCTCAAGAAAAATGGGGTTTATTTTCATCGCCTCATCCATATAATATCATTTAAGGTAATAAAATATATGCAACTAATCAACATTTAAAAAATGATTCGGTACTGCCTTTACCAAAAAATTTATTTTGAGACAAATTTATAAAATTATACTTTTTTTTGAAACCAAAAGCTTGTGACAATCGTACAAATATGTGAACAAACAAAAAGGTTAAGAAATTATGGCAGAACTATTTTCATTCTTGGTATTATTAGCTTTGATTATTTTTAGTTTTAAAATTCTGGGAGCTTTATTTAAAGTGGGATTATTCCTTTTAAGTATACCTCTGCAGATTATTATTGCACTTTTTCTGTCATTGGTCCTTGTTGCGGTCTTTCCTGCAATACTGCTTACAGGGCTTGTATCTGTTATTGTAATTCCACTTGGTATTCTTGCTCCGATTTTACCGGTTCTTTTAATTATATACGGTATTTATCTTTTAACAAAATAATTCATTTCTCTCCCTCCCTCCTAAAAAAAGGCCGGATGTTTACATTCGGCCTCTTCTTTTAATCTCCTAATCATGTTTTAAAATCTTCCAGCCCTTTAATAAGGCATAAATGTGCATAAAAAACCCGGGATCAACAACAACAGGATGTCCGCATCTTTTTATAAGCGGAATATCAGTAATACTATCAGCAAACATATATGAATTCGGAAGGTCAATTTCAATATTTTTAAAAATATCATCAAAAATATACCATTTATCCCTGAAATATGGATGAAAAACCAACCTCCCTGTAAATTCACCGTTTACAACCTCATGTTTTGCTCCTATAGCAAGATCAGCACCTACATAATCCTTAATCATTTCGAGAAGAAAATCAATTGAACCGGACAGTAATATAATGTAAAAGCCCCTTTCTTTCAGAAGTTTTACCTGCTCAACAATTCGTACTGAAAGCTTCGGCAAAAGCTCTCTCTTCCTGAATTCAGGAAGAATAGACATTAAATCTTTCTCTTTAATGCCTTTTATATAAATTCTGTTCCTGAATACTGATTCTTTTATCCCGTGTTTAATATTTCTAAACATGTAAACAAACATTTCAAGTACATTCTTACAAGAAATCATTTTCTTTCTAATCAAAAATTTAGCGAGAAGTATTTCTGCTACCCTATTTTTCAGAAGAGTTCTGTCAAGGTCAAATACAGCTACTTTGAGCTTTGGATTATTTTTGTAGTTCATTAAAATCCCGGATTAAATAAAAAATGTGATTTATTTAAGTTCTGACTTTAACCGGTTAAAGAGAATTTTCTTATCAACCGGAACAATCCCCACTTCTTCACAGACAATGCCTGCAGCCTGATTAGCAATTGTTGCTGCTTCCCTTAAATTTGCTCCCGAACACATTGAGACTGCCATAGCTGCAATAACTGTATCGCCTGCTCCGGAAACATCATGCACTTTTACCGCTTTTGTAGGAATTGTCATTTTAGGCTGATCAGGCTCAAACAGGGCCATTCCCTTTTCACTTAATGTAACAAGAAGAGCTTTACAATTAATTCTGTCAAGAAGTATTTCTCCTCCTTTGTCAAGGCTTTCCTCGTTGTCCATCCTGAATCCAAGTTTATCAGAAGCCTCTTTTTTATTTGGTTTAAAAAGCGTTACGCCTCTATATTCAAAAAAATTATCAAACTTTGGGTCAACGAATGTCATTTTCTTTTTTCTGCGGGCAATATCTACCAATGAAGTTACAAGGCCCGGCATCAATAGGCCTTTGTTATAATCTTCAAATATAATGCCGTCAATTGAATCTATAATGCTCTCAAAATAGCCGATTATTCGATTTCTAACCTTTTCTGAAACAGGTTTGCGCTCTTCTCTGTCAATTCTAACTACATGCTGATTATGAGCTATTATTCTTGTTTTTACTGTTGTAGCCCGCTCATCATCTTTTATTATACCATCAAGAGGCAAGCCTTCTTTTTTAAATAGTGATTCAAGCTCATTACCATACTGATCACCGCCTATTACTCCTACAGGGATTACATTTGCTCCGAGACTCAGTACATTATAATTAACATTGGCCGCCCCCCCGAATCTGAATGATTCAGTATCAATATCAACAACCGGAACAGGGGCTTCAGGAGAAATCCTTGATATTTTCCCCCATACATAATGATCAAGCATTAAATCGCCTATTACTGCAATTTTCATTTCTGAAAAGCGGTTAAACAACTCTTCCAAACGGCCTAATTTAAAATTAATCATTAATTATTCCTCTTTGTTCTTTTTCACAATCTTATCTACAACCCTGCTTGAATACTTTTCAATCTCCAATACAAGGTCATCAACCTTATGATCAAAATAATTATAGGCTATTAAGGCGGGGATTGCTATTGTAAGGCCTGCAACAGTAGTCACAAGAGCCTCTGAAATGCCTCCTGACAAAGCCTGTGTCTGCCCAAGCCCCTGCTGTGAAACAACATTAAAAACCTTTATCATTCCCAGTACAGTTCCAAGGAGGCCCATAAGAGGCGAAATGCCTGCAATTGTTTCCATAGTTACCAGCCCGCGTTCCAGGACTCTTGCTTCCTGCTTTCCGGTATCCTCAATAGCTTCTTTAACTTCCTCTCTATTGTCATATCTATGATCCAGAGCAACTTTTAAAATATTTAAAAAAGGATCATCCTGCGAATTCATTACAGAAACAACCTTCTCAATATCTTCCGGTTTTTTAAAAGTTTCAATTGCTTCCACAATCTCAGGTTTTAAAATCCTCTTTCTCTGTAAATAAAATGAACGTTCAATAAATACAGCAAGCCCTATTACTGATGTAATTACCAGGGGGATCATCATTATCCCGCCGCTTACAAGCATATTCCACATATTGGACATGGCAACTCCGCAATTAATAGTTCATAATATAATACTTGAAATTTGCAGTAACTTCAAGATATTTCTCCGGAAAATCATCAGGAAGCGGCAAAAAAGGTGCTGACATTTCAACAGCCTTTCTGCTTGTTTCTATTAATGCTTCTTCTCCCTGATGATGCAGCACTAACGGGCCTTCAAGCCGCCCGTCAGGGTATATACGAAATTTCAATATATTTGCCCCTCCGAAACCAAGCCTTGTGAAAGCCGGCGGAGGATAAATATTGCGCTGAATCCTTTTTTTCAGTTCAATCAAATAAGGGGCAAAATTCCAATTGTATGTATTAAAACTTATACCGCCTACATCATCGGCACTTGATTTTGTCTGCTTGTACGGGGCGCTGTAATCTCTCTGCCCCGGACTGACACTTTTTTTACCAAGAAGGACATTTTTATTAAACTCTGATGCAGGCATCATTGTTTTTATTTTTTCAGCATATTCATCTCTCGGTGCTGAAAGCTGTTTTTTTTGTTTTGCATTGCCCTGTTTAACCGGACGGCCGTTCTCCCCTCTGTTTTTCACAATATCTTTTACGTCGCTGATTCCTTTTGAGAAAGGAATATCTCCTATATCTTTCTTTTCTCTGTTCAAGTCCCGGGCAGCAGCATTTTTATCTGATGCAAGGTCTGCCTTGTCCGGAGATTTGTTTCTTTTGGCATCTTTAGGAGTCTCGACAACTTCACGTCTTCTATTTTCAGGTTTTGCAAATTCAAGCACCACCTGTTTATTTTTATTTTTTTTTATGTCGGCAAGAAAATAGTTTCCACCCCAAAGGATATATACAATTAACAACAGTATGTGAAATATAATTGAAAGCAGAAAGGGAATTAAAAATCTGTTCCTCTTAATGCTGTAATTTCTCTCAATCAATTTTATTAATCCTTTGATCCGGCGGAACAGTTTTAAAATATAAGCGTAAAACAAGATAGCTGTAATTCAAATGGAGTTTTAATGAATCGATTTCAATATTCCCTTATTTTTTCTTTATTAATACATGTTGTTTTAATTACAGCTGCATACTTCACACTTTCGTCATTAAAAACAGATAATCCTGTACGTAAAATAACAATGCCTGTTGAAATAGAACATCACCGGCAATTACTCCCTATCAAAAAAAAATCCATAAATCACGGTATTTCAAACAGTATAAAAATTTTTCCAGGGAGACCTGACAATACAAATAAAAACGTCTCTCTAATCAAAACAATAAAATTTCAAAAAGCACTTATAAACCCTGTAAAAAAAGATAGAATTTTACTTAAAACTCCGGAAAAATTAAATACTGTCAATATAAATAAAATTCCGAATTTCTCATATAAACTGCAATCACAATATATAAATCCTGCAGGTGAAATATCAAAGAATATAATGAGATCCAATGATAATGGAAGAACCTCAAGAGTTTCAGTTTCAGGTATAATATCCGGCCTTGTTAAAGCATTTAAACACAAAAACCCTGCAGTTCAATTTGATTTTATTCCTTCAAAAAATCAAATTATAGCACTAAAACTCCTTTTTAGAAATAAAAATTCCTCCCAGATTGATCTTTATAAATCACTTGATTTCAATTTTCCTGTAACAGCAGAATTATTTAACAAAGAGCTCTCCCAGCTCGTGGACAAAGGATTTTTAAAAAGAAAAAAAATCTCTCCCCAACTGATTTTTAACATGTTCGGTGTACCTGTTGAAATTAGCCCCCAAAATATAAAAAATCCAATATATGAATATAAGCCCGGAATTTCACAAACTCAAATTTTAACGTTTCTTCAGGCACAATTGTTCCTTCTTAAAAACAAATTAGCCAAATCACAGAAAGATAACCAAGCATTAAAAAATAAAATTACAATTCTAAAACAAGAGATTCAAATACTTATACAATAATTACAACCATTTTTCTCTTTTATACCATTCTGCAGTATTTTCTATTGCCTTTTTCATTGGAACAGCCGGATTAAGTCCCAATATATTTTTTGACCTGGATACATCACAAACCCAATATTTCTGTCTCATTTCCAGTATTTTCTGCCTGTTGATAATGGTTTCTCTTCCTTTTAAAAATGCTGCCAGTTCGAAAAATATTGATATAATAAAAGCTAAGGTAACAGGAACAAACAGAGTAATAGTTTTTTTGCCGAGAACATCTGCAATTTCTCTTGTAAAATCTGTCCATGATACCATCTGATAAGTTGAAAGGAAAATAGTTTTTCCTGCAGCATTTTTTTTATGTGCTGAAAGGATTATCCCGTTCACCAGATCATCAATATAGATCGAACTGAATACTCTTCTGCCAAATCCAAATTTTGGGCGCAACCCTTTACTGACAAATTTGAACACATTAAAAACATCCCTGTCTCTTGGGCCAAATACAACAGAAGGCCTTAATATGGTTACAGGTATTTTTAATGAAAATGCAAGTACAGCTTCCTCAGCAGCTAATTTGCTTGCACCGTAATAACTCATAGGGAAGCATTTATCAGTCTCTTTTACAGGCTGATTTTCAGTTGCAGGCCCTGAAGCTGCCATTGATGAGATAAAAATAAATCTATTTATTCTTGGGTTGGAACGTATAACTGCTTTTAAAAGATTTAAGGTACCTGTACTATTAATTATATAAAAGGATTCTTCTGTTTTGGCTTTTGTTTTACCCGCTATATGAAAAACCGTATCAACGTCTTTTACAGCAGCTTCAAGAGAATCTATTGAAGTAATATCACCGTATACTAAATCAACATCAAGCCCATTCAGCCATTTAAGGTCACTTGTCTTCCTAACGAGACATTTTACGCGTATTTTTTGTGCAACTAACTTCTCAACAAGATGGCTTCCTATAAAACCATTTGCACCTGTAACAAGTACATACTTCATTCCAGCTCCGTTTCATACATGTAATGGGTTTAAAATTAATAAAATCAAAAGAAAATCGCAAGCAATTTCAGTCAGGCCGGCTCATGTTGTATATTCAATAAACAGATTGATTTTATCGTATAAATTTAGTAAAATTTCAGATATAATTAAGAATGTTAAAACTCCCACACAGATCCTTCACGGACAGAATGACTGGCGGGTTCCATATGCACAAGGCAAGGAATTTTATGTATCATTAAAGCGCCTCGGAGTTCCAACTGAAATGGTTGCATATCCAAGAACGCCTCACAGCCCGAGAGAGCCGAAACTGTTGATGGATGTTTCTTACAGGATAATGAAATGGTTTGAAAAAAATTTGAGAGGTAACAATTTCAATAAATAAAATCAAACTCATCAGTATAATTTAATTCATAGGACGGGGCTGTATCAAAAGTCGATTTGAAGTCATTACGAGGAACGAAGCGACATAGCAATCTCAGGAATTAAGCACGAATTAAAGAGATTGCTTCTTCCGGCAAGCCGGAATCGCAATGACAGGGTTAGAACTTTTGATACAGCCCCGTCTTTTTATAACCAACTATAATTTACAGCAGAGAAAACGCAACTGTAAGCCCGGCCATAACAATTGAGACCATACTCATCAGCTTTATAAGAATATTTAAACTCGGGCCTGAAGTATCCTTGAAAGGATCGCCTACTGTGTCCCCCACTATTGCAGCTTTATGCTCATCAGAACCCTTACCGCCAAGATGGCCGTTTTCAATATATTTTTTAGCATTATCCCAGGCTCCACCGGAATTGGCCATAAAAATTGCAAGTACAAAACCAGCTACAAGCCCTCCGACAAGAAGTCCCATAACTCCAGGTACTCCAAAAATTACTCCTGTAAGAACCGGAATAATAATTGCCAAAAGTGACGGAAGAAGCATTTCATGCTGTGCGCCTTTTGTAGAGATTGCAACACAGCTTTCATAATCAGGTTCTGTTTCACCTGTCATAATACCTTTAATCTCACGGAATTGACGCCTGACCTCATCTACCATTTTACCTGCTGCACGGCCTACTGCCATCATTGTCATGCCGCAGAACAGGAACGCCATCATAGATCCGATAAACATACCCATAAGAACTTTTGGGTTCATCAAAGTTACATTATAAAATTCCATAAAATCTTTCAAAGATGCAGTTGCAATAGGTATTATTCTTCCGTGTGCAAGCTGCAGAGTAGTTGTGCCTATTCTTATAAGTCCGGCTTTGATCTCCTCCACATAAGAAGCAAGAAGAGCAAGGGCTGTCAGAGCAGCAGAACCAATTGCAAATCCTTTTCCTGTTGCTGCAGTTGTATTCCCAAGTGCGTCAAGTGCATCAGTTCTCTCCCTAACCTCTTCGCCAAGGCCTGCCATTTCAGCATTACCGCCTGCATTGTCTGCAATTGGCCCGTATGCATCTGTTGCCAGTGTAATACCAAGGGTTGATAACATCCCTACAGCAGCTATTCCAATGCCGTAAAGTCCCATTCGCACATTTGTAAAATCAAATTTTGCAGAAAAAAGAAAAGCCAGTATTGTCCCAATAACCACGAGAAGTACTGGAATTACTGTTGATAGCATTCCTGTTCCAAGTCCGGATATAATTACTGTAGCAGGGCCAGTCTTTGAACTCTCTGCAATCTTCTGTGTCGGCCTATATGAATAAGAAGTAAAATATTCCGTACTCTTGCCTATTCCGATTCCAACGAGAAGGCCGGCCACAATCGCACCCCATATTCCAACAGCATTTGGAATATCAAGAAAGTGAAGTATTACGAGAGAAAAAATAACAATAAAGAAAGAACTGAGGTTTATTCCCCTGCCTAGGGATTTAAGCAAGTCTTTCTGCGTTGCACCCTCCTTTGTTCGAACGGCAAAAATTCCGAGTATTGATAGAATTGTACCTACCGCTGCAATGAGCATTGGTGCAATAACAGCTTTAAATTGAAGGAGGGTGTTATCCATAAATGCAGCAGCACCGAGAGCTGCAGTGGCAAGTATTGAACCGCAGTAAGATTCGTAAAGATCCGCACCCATACCTGCAACATCACCTACATTATCGCCTACATTATCTGCAATTGTTGCTGGATTTCTTGGGTCATCTTCAGGTATGCCAGCCTCAATTTTACCAACAAGGTCAGCGCCCACATCAGCAGCTTTCGTGAAAATCCCTCCTCCGACACGGGCAAACAGAGCCTGTGTAGATGCACCCATACCAAAGGTCAGCATTGTTGTTGTTATAATCACTAAATTATGAGGATTATCAAGAGTGAGAGGATAGGCAAAACTTCTTGTTAAGATAAAAAACCATAAAGATATATCAAGCAGGCCGAGTCCGACTACAACCAAACCCATTACAGCTCCACTTCTAAAAGCTATCCTTAAGCCGCTGTCAAGAGACTTTCTTGCAGCATTAGTTGTACGAGCTGATGCATAAGTTGCTGTTTTCATCCCGAAAAATCCTGCAAGCCCTGAGAAAAAACCTCCTGTTAAAAATGCAAACCATACATATCCGTTTTGCAGGTGCATTACATTTGCAAGAAAAGCAAAAAAACCTGAAAGTATGATAAATACTATAAAAACAACTTTGTACTGCTGCTTCAGATATGCCATAGCACCCTTTCTGACATGAGCAGCAATTTTTTTCATATCGTCCGTACCTTCACTCTCCTTCATCATCTGTTTAAAAAACAGCCATGCAAAAACAAGTGCAAGGATCGAACTAACAGGTGCAATCCAAAAAAAATTACTCAGCATACACAACCTCCATTTTATATTTTCCTTAACCTATAACTCTCCAACTTCCTGTTAAAGCAAATCTCTCAATTTATTCTTAAAAACCGTTCTGACAAATGCCAGAACAGATACCGCATAAATTAAAAGCAGCGCTGCTTCAATAGAAAATCCCATAACTGCAACTCCAAGAGCTGTGCCTGCAGCAGGAGGATGTTCAGTATCAGTAATCACCATTAGAAAAACAGACAAACCAACAGCAAATGCATAACAAAAAATAACAGGTATAGAATCTACCCTTGTTAGCAAGCTTCCTGCTGTTCCCGAAATCAATCCCACAATCTGGCCGAATACAAGATTACGCGGTTGAGCTGTAATTGTGCTCGGCATAGCAAATACAATAAATACTGACGACCCTATTGACGAAATAATAATTATATTTCTGATTGTAAGAAAAATGAGAAGAACAAGCATTACAGCGGTTGTAAAAAGGCTCTGGAAAACATAATTTTTCCAGTGCTCTTTTAATCCTTTGTCTAACAGTTTAAATGATCTTGTCACCAGAACAGAGCTCCGCTAAATTACCTCCCTCTCAAATAGAAGGAATATAGTACATTACAATTTAAAATACAACAATTTATTGCCCATATTTATTTTCGGCAGAAAAAATTAATACTTGAATTGAAATTCCATGTTAAAAATTTATCAGGTTCTTCTGAAAAAGAGCTGGGCCTTTCCCGTCCCGATTTTCTTTAAGAAAAATATAATAGCAAGAATCAGGAGGAAACCAGGGGCGGAGGTGAAGTATGCCCTGAGCTTACCCTGAGCTTTGGTCGAATGGCTATGGATTAGAAAAACGGTATAGGGTATAAAGGAATACCTCGGAAATTTTTTGCCGGCATCTGGAAATTTCCGCCCGAAGATTTCAATACATTTTATCTTTAACCCCGAAGGGGTGTAAGGATTGTAGAATTTGTTTAATATAAAATATTTTTAACCCTTAAAGACTTTAACAACCCGTCATTTCGAAGGAGCGGAAGCGACTTTAGAAATCTTCTCTCCTGCAAAGTTTTAAGATTTCTCTTCTGCCTGCGGCAGAATCGAAATGACATGTGGAGAAGTTGCCGGCGTTTAATCAAGACCTCTGAGGTCTGCAACAAGTTTATTTTTAATTCGTGTTAATTTATCCGGCTTTTGACGGACTGTGTCCGGCTACTGCCGGATTCGTGGATTAAGAGGTAAAATTCAAAATCTCTTTATCTTTTTAATTCAAAATTCAACATTCATAATTCAAAATTTCTTCCTTTGCACCAAACGCATCATTGAAATAACAGAATTAAAAATTCCCTTTACCGTACAAAAACAGTAATGTGAAAAATTAATCATCAAATAACCAAATAAATATTGAAAATTTAATTAAAAATTGTCATCTTATTGACATGCAAGTATTCAATCTTATTTTTGTATTATTGACAATCAATTTTTAATGGAAAGGACGCAATATGACAGATATAACTGTTCTCGGAAGCGGAATGGTCGGCAAAGCAATGGCAATTGATCTGTCCCGCAATTTTACTGTTACAGTAATTGATATAAACGAAAAATCCTTTGACGGGTTAAAGAAGCACAATAACATTAAAACAATCAGGGAAGATGTCTCTTCAAGTAAAACACTAAAGAAACTTGTTGCTGATGCTGATCTTGTAATTGGTGCAGTACCAGGTTTTATGGGATTCGAAACTGTTAAAAACGTAATCGAAGCAGGAAAGAATATTGTTGATATCTCCTTTTTTCCCGAAGATCCCTTTGAACTAAATAATCTTGCAAAAAATAAAGATGTTACTGCAGTTACAGATTGCGGCGTTGCGCCCGGTATGAGCAATATGATTCTCGGATTTCATAATCAGGATATGCAGATTAACAGCTTCGAATGCCTTGTCGGGGGCCTTCCCAAAACTCGTACTCTTCCCTTTGAATATAAAGCTCCATTCTCTCCTGTTGATGTTCTTGAGGAATATACAAGGCCTTCGCGTTTTGTTGAAAACGGTAAAATTATTACAAAACCTGCTTTAAGCGATCCTGAATTTGTAGATTTTGAAGGAATCGGCACTCTTGAAGCATTTAACACAGACGGCCTGCGTTCGCTTCTCAAAACAATGGAAATTCCCTGCATGAAAGAAAAAACATTACGATACCCCGGCCACAGAAGAATAATGGAAATTCTAAAAGACACGGGATTTTTGTCTGATGAACCTATTCGGATAAAAAATACAGATATCCGCCCTGTTGAATTTACTTCAAAAATTCTATTCCCTGTCTGGGAACTTGGCATTGATGAAGAAGAATTTACAGTTATGCGAATATCTATCTCCGGCAGGCTACAGGGAAAAGACAAAAATATTGTCTATACAATGATTGATAAATTTGATAAAGATACAAAAACTTCCTCTATGGCAAGAACAACAGGATATGCATGCACTGCAGTTGCAAATCTTGTAGCAAAGAAACAATACACAAGAAAAGGCATTTCTCCGCCTGAGTATATTGGAATGGATAAAAAATGTTTTGAAGATGTAATGCTTTACCTTAATAAACGTAACATTCGTTACAACGTCAATAATGCCGTGAAGTAACGGAATTGCAGAAGCTTGTAACCTTATCAGGAGGCTGAAATGAATATATCTGTTCAAAATAAAAAATTAATTTTTATCATTGCTGTCTCGTTTATTGCTGCATTCGGCCTTAAAAATACCTGCAGCGCTCAAACAATTACAAAAGGGCCATATCTCGCAGATCCAGGCAGAAATTCCATCACAATTAGATGGGAGAGTGACAAAAAAACAGAATGTTCAGTCTTCCTCGGAAAGAATTCTTCACTTTATAAAAAAAACAAAGCTGAAATAATCGGCAATAAAGACGGATTCTATCTTTATGAATCCAAACTTACAGGACTTATGCCGGGAACCGAATATTTTTATCAGGTTAAATGCGGATCCGTAAAAAGTATTGCTGCACATTTTAAAACAGCGCCTTCTGCAAATCAACCTTTTGATTTTGTGGCTATGGGAGACAGCCGCTCGCATCAGGATGTATTTCACAAAATCATGAAAAATGCAGCAAAATTTAGCCCCGATTTGATTATCAGTATGGGTGACCTTGTAGCTGACGGAGGAAATTTTGCGCAGTGGAAATCCCAGTTTTTCGATGTAGCAGGCAAAGTAGTTGATCACGTACCATTTATCTCTACGCTCGGAGATCATGAAGGCGACGGTGATAACGGCAAGCTGTTCAGATACTTCTTACTCCCCCATCTTAACGTAGATTCCCTCTGGTTCTCTTTTGATTTCGGAAATGCCCACTTTGTCTCTCTCGACTACCGTCATCCTTATGATAAAAACATGATTGAATGGTTCAAAAAGGACATGGCGGGAACCGAAGCAGAATGGAAATTTGTTTTCACGCACCGTCCGTGTTACAATCTCGGCGGGCACAGGTCAACATGGGGCAGGGCTGTCTGGCCGGACCTGTTCAGCAAATTCAAAGTTGATATTGTCTTTGCAGGCCATTCACACCAATATGAAAGATTTTTCCCTGTAAAGCCATTATCGCAGGTTTCAGACTGGCCCGTTACTTACATTACTACGGGAGGTGCGGGAGCAGGATTGTATGAAATCAGCCGCAGTGCTTTTCTTGCAAAGGTTGAATCTATACACCATTTCATTAATTTCAAAATTAACGGGGACACTCTTTCGTTAAAAACAATATCTCTCAATGATTCGGTTTTTGACAAATTGTTAATTATAAAAAATAACGGTAAATACTCGAATAAATATCTTAGTGTAGTAAAACCCCGGGAGCAGTTGGACGTATATACAATGTTCTTACGTGCGATTTCGCCAAGTATCAATAAAATCCCGTTAGAAGATATTCCTGCAACTGCGAAAATCAACTTAAAATCCAACAAGAATCTTAAAGATATCAAATTTACGATATCCCTTTCTCCCGAATCTGAAAAATTCTACAAAATGGATACTGTTGAGGGCATACTTCATAAAAATGACAAAATGGAAATACCTTTACAAATTTTTTCCGAAACTGACATGACAATATCCAACTGGGGAGATATTAAACCTGATCTCAGGCTTGAGATTAGTTATACTATTTCGGGAATTAAGAAAAAAATCACAGGCGGCAGAATTGAATACTGGCCTGACGATTTGTAAGAAACACAGGAAACTGTATGAATAATAGAGTTGAACTCATGGCACCTGCAGGATCATGGGATGCCATATCTGCAGCAATAAAAGCAGGTGCGGATGCTGTGTACTTCGGGCTTAAAAAACTTGACATGAGGTCACGAGCAGCTCATTCATTTGATATTGAAGATCTTCCCGAAATTGTATCAATATGCAGAGATCATGGTGTTCGTACCTATCTTACTCTCAACACCCTGGTATATGACGAAGATATGGAGGACCTTGATCTTCTAATCAGCGCAGCAAAAGATGCAGGAATTTCTGCTGTTATCTGCAGCGACATCTCGGCAATAACCCGTGCTTACAATGCAGGGCTTGAAGTGCACATATCAACTCAAACCAATGTTTCCAATATTGATGCTGTTAAATTTTTCTCGCAGTTTGCAGATGTTATTGTTCTTGCGAGAGAACTGACATTAGATCAGATTACATCAATATGCAGCCAAATTTCAGATGAAAATATCAGGGGCCCGCGGGGAGAGCTGATCAAAATTGAAATTTTCGTTCACGGAGCTCTATGTGTATCTATTGCAGGCAAATGCTATATGAGCCTTGCTCTGTACGGCCATTCTGCTAACAGAGGTGATTGTTTTCAGACCTGCAGAAGGAAATTCCGCGTTTATGATGAAGACACAGGAGACGAGCTTGTAATAGACAATAAATATGTTATGTCACCTGCTGATGTCTCTACAATATCTATTATTGACAAACTGATAAATGCCGGCACGTCTGTTTTTAAAATTGAAGGCAGAGGCAGATCTGCTGATTATGTCTATAAAGTAACAAGGGCCTACAGGCAGGCAATTGACAGTGTTGCTGACAACAGTTACAGCACAGAAAAAATAGAAAAATGGACAACAGAGCTGAAATCGGTTTTTAACAGGGGTTTCTGGGAAAAGGGATACTATCTCGGCAAGCAGCTTGGAGAATGGTCGGGAACTTACGGTTCTCAGGCAACTGAAAAGAAAATTTACATCGGCAAACCTGTGAAATATTATCCGAAAGCAAAGATTGCGCTCATCAAAATTGAGACAGGGACCTTGTCACCCGGGGATAAAATTTCAGTAACAGGCCCGACTACAGGTTTTGCAGAATCCGAAATCAAATCAATTTATCTTGATGATAAACCTGTAGAAATTGCTGTAAAAGGGCAGACAGTATCAATACCTTTTGAAGAAAAAATCAGGCCGAGTGATAAGGTTTTTCTTGTACAAAAACGTGAAAAATAACAAACACAGACTTGCAATTTATAAATGATTCCTGTATATTTCACACTATGAATTCTTACGCTATTATAATACTTACAGCTCTCTTGCTGGAGTTCAGCCTGAGCCTGATTTCAGATATCCTGAACCTTCGCCATCTTAAAAATGAGCTTCCCGATGAATTTAAGGATGTCTATGACGAAAAAAAATACCGGCTGTCACAAGCCTATCTTAAAGTCAACACCTATTTCGGATTCATTTCATCAGGTTTTATGTTCGGGATTACCCTTCTATTCTGGTTTGCAAAAGGGTTCAATTTTCTTGACACGCAGATACGCAGCCTCGGGCTTCACCCTATATGGAACGGGCTGATTTTTGTCGGAACACTAATTTTTCTGCGGACCCTTCTATCTCTGCCTTTTGACATTTTTTCAACTTTTGTTATTGAAGAAAAATTCGGATTTAATAAAACCACTGCAAAAACGTTTATTTTTGACCTTTTAAAAGGCATTGGGCTCTCCATTTTAATCGGTGCCCCCCTATTTGCCGGAATTCTTGCCTTTTTTCAATATGCCGGCCCTTTGGCCTGGCTCTGGTCGTGGGCTGCAGTAACGCTGTTTTCCCTGTTTATTCAATTTATTGCACCTGTGCTGATACTGCCTCTTTTCAACAAATTCACACCTCTCGAACAAGGTGAACTTAAAAATAAAATTATTGCTTTTGCAGATAAGGTAAAATTCCCCCTTTCAAATATTTTTGTAATGGACGGATCCAGGCGTACGGCCAAATCAAATGCATTTTTTACCGGATTCGGAAAACACCGCCGTATTGCACTATACGATACACTGATACAGAACCATACTACAGACCAGCTGGTTGCAGTACTTGCTCATGAAATAGGGCATTACAAGAAAAAACATATACTTAAAGGTACAATTATTTCAATTGTTCACAGCGGAATATTATTCTTCCTGATTTCAATCTTTCTCCATTCCAGAGGCCTTTTTAATGCCTTTTACATGGAACATACCTCTGTTTATGCCGGGCTTCTCTTCTTCGGGCTGCTTTACACACCGGTTGAATTAGTATTGTCAATTGTGATGAATTATGTATCACGGAAACATGAGTTTGAAGCAGACCGCTTTGCCGCAGAAAATACCGGTAGGGCTCAGGATCTTGTATCTGCGCTGAAAAAGCTTTCTGCAGACAACCTTTCAAACCTCAATCCTCACCCTTTTACAGTATTTATGAACTATTCCCACCCGCCTGTTCTTGAGAGGATAATAGCTCTAAATAAATTTAACGGCAAATAAATTTCAAAAGGTTATATTGTGAAAAAATCAATATTTATTTTAATGATAATTCCTCTGCTGATTTTAATTTCCTGTAAATCAAAAAACAATTCATCTGAGAAGATGAAGATTATTTCAGTTCTGCAATCTCAGCAGAATGCATGGAACAGAGGGGATATTGAAGAGTATATGAACGGATACCTGCGCTCAGATTCTCTGCGTTTCGCAAGCGGAGGCAATATACGTTACGGATGGAACGAAACTCTTTCCGCTTATAAAAAGGGATATCCTTCAAAAAGCAAAATGGGGAATCTTATTTTCGGAGATATTAAAACAGATATTCTATCTGATAAATACGCACTTGTTTTCGGTAAATGGAAGCTGGAACGCAGGACAGATCACCCCAGCGGCCTTTTTACCCTGCTTTTCATAAAAACAAAAGACGGCTGGCGTATTGCAGCGGATCATACATCATCAGCAAAGGATAATTAGCAAATGAATAAAAAGCCGGAAAAAATTGAACGTATAGAAATAAATGAATTAAACGACATTCTCGGCAAGCCGTTTCCTGTTCTTGATGACGGTTTTATAAGAGTCATTGACTACATGGGGTCTGACTCCGCGGTTGTACAAGCTGCACGTGTTTCGTATGGTGAAGGCACAAAAAAAATCCGCCAGGACAGAGGCCTGATAAGATATTTAATGAGGCATCTGCACACATCTCCATTTGAGATGTGTGAGATAAAGCTGCACATTCGTGTCCCAATGGACACCTGGCGCCAGTGGATAAGACACAGGACTGCAAATGTAAATGAATACTCAACCCGTTATTCAATTGCAATTGATTCCTCTCTCCATACTGAGCCTGATAAATGGAGAATACAGGCAAAAAACAACAGGCAGGGCTCAAGCGGTTATTTTGATAAAGAAACAGGAAAAGGGTTTTCAGAAAAAGAGAGAGAACTTCAAACTCTTGCGAGAGATATCTATAATCAGCGCATTGACAATGGTGTTGCAAGAGAGCAGGCAAGAAAAGACCTCCCTCTGTGCACATACACTGAAGCATACTGGAAAATTGACCTGAATAATCTTCTACACTTTCTTGCGCTCAGAATGGAAAAAAATGCACAATTTGAAATTCGTGAATACGCAAACACTATAGGAAAGGAGATTGTTGCAAGGTGGTGCCCCCTGACGTGGGAAGCCTTTCTGGACTACAGAATGAACAGCGCAACTCTTTCCGGAAATGAACTGGCTATTGTAAATGCTATAAACTCAAATAATCCACAAAAAGCAATTAAGATTGCAGATAATCTCGGATGGCTTCCTGATAGTGACAATAAAGTAAAAAATGATCTTGAACGCTCTGAATGTGAAGAGAAACTTATACGCCTGGGGCTGAATCCTCCGTGGGAAGAGATGTTTAAGGATTAATTCTTTTTATTTTTAAAAAGTTCATCCAATTTCTTTCTCGCTTCTTCTGCTCGTTTATCGTCAACTATGTTCTTTTTTGATGACGGTTTAAAATAACTGCAAAAATTTCCGGATTTCTTATCTGAAACAAATTCAGCTTCACTCTCCCTGCACTGGTGATATGCATTGGGATAATAGAATTCACAGTTCAGACAGCAGTGTAAGAATGCACCACATTCCGGACACTGCTGCTGGCGTCCGATTCTGTCATTTGTGTTTATTTCTTTTCCGCATTTATAACAAAACAACTCACCCTCCCATTGATATAACTATTTTCTATATTTTAAATTTAAGAATAATAAATTACGGTTAACAATTTTAGATTATTCTTTCAATCTCAGCC
>JAGGVB010000015.1 GCA_021158245.1 bacterium
ATGACGAGGGAGTTGATATTCTGGTTCTGCAATCTCTGCTTGGACACTCTACTCCGAAAAGCACGGAGATCTACATTCACCCGGCTATGCGGAAAGTTAGAGAGGCATTGGAAAATTTGCCGGGGGTGATTTATATGAATCACTTGTATGAATCCGGAGGGGTGCCGCTGAAGTTCCAGTCACGAGTGAAACAGAAATCTAAACCAATGGAGGTAATTACAAACTGACGCAGTTTTCAAAGAACATATTTCATTTTCTTAACTCAAGACAGTTGTGTGTCTTGAGAATAAGATTGCTATATCTGTACCAACAGTATTTTGTTGTTTATTACTATTAATTGCTTATCTTATATCCATGTAAGGGTTCTTTTGCATTTTTTCCTTTTCGGTCGTTCTAATTGCGCATAACTTGTGTGCTTACTGCGGGGTTCACTGGTAATCAGGCGCCGGAAAGTTTTGCTGCACTGAACTTAAATTTCAGACAAAACTTTATGACATCCACCTCCAATTCGTTTAACTATCAAAAATGGCGGATAAGATGAAATTTTACAGCAAAGAACATAAGTACTATTGCGGCATTGATCTGCACACACAAAGTATCTATCTGTATTTATAGCTCCGCAGTGGCTCCTGGCCCTGCGAGTTAATTGTCTTCACAATGGAGATAAAATGTTAATACTATTGCAATCCTGGCCTGTATTATAACAGTCGAGACTGCTCAAAGGGTATTTCTCTGACTGTTCTACAAGTGCCTAATGGGCTGAATTGGATTATTGTGTATATATTCCAATTTTTCCCGAAGGAATGTTTCCCTATATACTGATTGTCTGACACAGGGGCAAGAACCCCTGGGGAGCTGGAAAGTTGTTACAACGGTTAACTTTTCGAGATTCATAAACAACGAAATAAAATCAATATAACCAAAGCTGCACATCCGGAATAGCTTTGCTATGTCAGCATGCAAGGTGCGTCCGGATTTCAGAGGAAGGTACATTCAAATGATACCGTTGTAAATGAACTGATTAAAAATTACTTTTTTATTGGTTTTTGGCAAGTAGGCAGGCATAACCGGGATGAAAAACGCGCAAGCATTTTTCAAATCCGTGTTAATACCTTTGTTAAATTGTGTTTTTATCTTTCTCATCCCATGTTTGCAAAAGAAAGATAGCAGTAGCGCCCGCCAAGTTCACAGCCAACTCAGCGTGACGTAAATCTGGCTTTACAAATGAACTTCCTTTACCGTGGGCATCGCCAAGTGCATTACGTATAGCTCCAATTCCTTCTACAACAGCAGTGCAGCCACCAAGAACCTGTCGAAAAACTGGCTCTGTTTGTTGGCTTGGTGCCACACTCAAACTTTGGGCGGTGAGTTTGTAAAGCTTCGGTAAATCAGAATGTTCCGGATATTCAATTTCCATCTTATCTAAAATATGCTTGCAAACGCTCTCAAGAATGGTCCGTGCAGCTGTAATTGCTCCGTCAGGATCGTCAAGTCGACGTTCCAGAGCGGTTCGCCAAGATTCATGTATCAAGTCGGAATTGAGGAGTGTGAGGGTTTCTGCCACTCCCTTATCAGAAGGAGCATGGGAGATGCGCTCAAATTCATCAAGCAGAGGTCTGAATTTCCTCCATAAGAATTCTCTCCGACCTTGATAAGTACTCGACTTCTGTTTTATGAAAGACCAAAATTGTTTTAGATCGCTGCATGTCCTCACAAACCGAGGGAGTTCACCACGCAATGAAACATCTCTGAAAAGATCACTCCGAAGTCGTCGATATTCTCCATCTTCGACTTGGCCGCCAGTGGAATAAGAAATAAGCAGGTTTCGAAAAGTCTCAATTTTCTCAGATATTTCCTGATTACTGTCCATTGTTTATATCTCCACACTTGGACTATTATAACAATTTAACATTCATTTATGCGGCGCGCCAAACAGGTACTATCCAAATGACGCGCTACATGTGTTTCAAGCGCTTTCAATTATCTCAATTTCCTTTTTACTCAACCCGTAAAGTTCATAAACCAATTCGTCTATCTTTTTCTCCGAATGGGCAATTGTGCGCTGAATTTGCCGGCGTTGGGTTTCGAGTTTGGTAGTTTGTAACTGTTTGTTTAATTGAAGGAGATTATCAACAAGTTTGACGATTTGGTCGTGTTTCTCTTTTGCCTTATTGTTAGTAAAATTGATTGCAATAATTGGAATTTTACTCAGTGGTTCATTAAAATACTCTCTTGAATTACCTTTTGGTTTTCCAATAAATTCATAAAACCAATTCATTAGTTTTGAGTTCAATATTCCAAGTAAATATTTAATACTTATTTTTTCATTTTTATTAAGGACAATTACACGAACATCACCACCATCATTAAAATATTGTTCGTTATCATAAGCGAATCTGTTAGATGAAGCCCTATAAGGTACAACAAGTTTCTCTGAAGCGTCAAATATCTCTTTCTTTCTGGGGCGCTCAAGCCGGTACCAATCGTACAGTCCTCTTTTTACCTCATTTCGCTTTGACAACTCTACTTTGTGTTCAAGGAGATATTTATAGAGATTTGGATATTGTTTTGGATTCGTTTTGTTGTCAATATAAATCAAGTATTGTTGTCTATCTTTGATATTATATTTCTGTATATCACCATTTTTTATATTTTTTCTGAGCAAGGCTTTTTCAATTTTTCTCTTTTTAATTATTTCATCCGAAACTGTGAATATCTTATTCTTACCGGAAGTAGAACCTTTTTCAATTGTTGAAATATCTCCCAGTAGTATATGTTCTTGAAGTCGTTCAATTAAGTCCAACTCATTTTTTTGAGCAACAACCCAATCATCTGTTAATTTTTTTCTTAAGAGTGATATTTTTTTAAAAGAATCTATTAGATTCTGTGTGTTTAGTTCTTTGCCTTTTCTTGGCAAAAAGAACTCAACCTTTGTATCACGGCTTTCTTTCTCTAAAAATATAATACTAGTATGAATATTTACATTTTCAAAAATCATTTGGTCTTTGAAGTTTATAATAGCTATAATATGCTGTGATAAGAATTTTCTTAACAGTTCTGCATATTTATTACCTAAATAATAATTTGAGGTTATCAAGCCGCAAACTGCATTTTTTTTCAGCAATGATATACTTTTAAATACAAAGTAATACATAATGTCATTGTAACCAGTATGTATCTCCTTGTATTTTCTTTCAAAATACTTGTAAGAAGATTTTTCAACTGTATTTATGTTGAAATAAGGCGGATTCCCAATCACTGCATCAAACCCGCCTTGCTTAAAAATTTCAGGGAAACCCTCTTCCCAATCAAAAGCATTAATCTTCTTCATCTGCTCGGGGAACATGCCAAGCTGGTTGTCATAAAAATCAGAGCCGATAAGCGAGTTTCCGCATTTAATGTTATCATTAAGATTTGGCAGTATTCTTCCATGGAAAAAGGATAACTGCCGGCTGATTGATGCCTGTGTTTCGCCTTCTAATGCTTTAAGCAACATGTTCAGTTTGGTTACTTCAACTGCTTGTGTGTCAATATCAACTCCATATATGTTATTGAGCAAAATTCTTTTCTTTTCCGCTGTGGTCAGGTTGCGGTCAGGCGTCAGGGGGCTGTCTTTCTTCTTTTTGGGCGGATTGTTTGTATAGTATTTCAAATGCCAGTCAAGTAGAAACTGGTATGCGCCAATCAGGAATGAACCTGAACCGCAGGCCGGGTCGCAAATCTTTATTTTTTCAACCTGTTTGGGAGTTTTTCCTTCTAATAGTTTCCCCACGGTGTTTTCCACAATATAGTCCACAATATACTTTGGAGTGTAATAAACGCCTCCTGCTTTGCGCACCTCCGGTTTTTCTTCAATTTTAGCATGGTGTCCCATTGTCAGCCGAATGGTCTTGCCGAGAAACTGCTCATAAACGCTTCCGAGAATGTCTGCAGGCATTACGGAAAATTCGTATTCGCAATTCGGATAATAAAGTTCTTTAATGATATCTTTCATCACCTTATTGTCAACATTGATAGCAGGCGTGATTTTATCTTTTTTTAAGTCAAACAATCCCGAATTGTACTTGTCGTCTGCCATGCGGTAAAAAGCAAACAAGTTCCTGTATATCTCTCCTTTTTCCGCTGCTTTTTTCAGTCCGCCATATTGCTCAACACCCCTGTCCTCACACATACGCAGGAAGATTATGCGGTCAATAATTTTCTGAACCGCATAGTTAATTTCATCCTCATTGAGTGATTTGTTCCGCAAGGCGATGTTAGTTGCCAGAAAGGTGCGCCACTGCTCTATGGACTTCAGGAATTCATCATCAACAGTTGCTGTTCCTTTCTTTCTCGTGTCGCTTTGAACGTACTTATCAAAATGGCCTTTGGGCAAATTCTCTTTGGCAAAAACATCCCAAAGAAAATCAAACTCTTCAAGATATTTATCGTAAGTGATATACTTTATTCTGGCTACCGATGCTTTGTCTGTTGGTTTGGGCTTTGTTGTGCAGTCGTAAATGGAAAATTCTTCAAAGTCCGTAACAATTGAAATAGGCACTTTTGCACTCCACCCGTAACGCCTCACTTGATAGGCCGGAGCAATGTCGCTTTTAATATTAATTGCAGGCTTCTTTGCATCAACAAAGAATTTTCGCTGGCCGAAAAGTGTAAAACCATAGTCAGGGGCCTTGGTACTGGAACCTATTTTTATCTTATCCTCATGAATCACTTCCCTATATGCTTCGGCAAATCCTTGTTCATTGTCCATGTCCCAGCCGAGTGCTTTGAAAAACGGGTTGATGTAGTCCACCCGTGTCTGATACTCCTTATATCCAATCCGCTTGTATTCTTCAACATGTTCCCTGAATCGTTCTACAAGTTGAGCTATTTTTGCATACGCTTGTTCTTTTGTCAACTATTGTTCCTTTTTACTGATTTATAGTTTCTTTCCAGTGCATTCTTTTTATAGTCTAATTTCTTTTGGTTCTAAATCTTTATACCCTACTAACGCTTTAATTAGATAACCATAAAATTTTACTAAAAATAAAATCATCTCGTAACTGACCTTACTATCGGCACTTTCATTTATCCAATCAGGATGAACTGTTCGATGGCGCAATTTATTATAATATTCCAAGACTTTTTTAAAAATTTTCCTATATTTTTTAATGTGATTATCAGAGAAATAGATTTGCTTTAAATTTCTCAAGCTATAAACTATATCAAAATTATCCTCCTTTTTGACTTGACGAAATGGTTTATTATCGTATGTCCGTAAAGTAGCTTCTAATGCAGTAGATATCATGTATACCCATAAATCAAAATTCTTTGCTTTGAAAGTATCAACTATCCGATAGAATAATTTATGAACAATCACATAATAATCTTTCTTCTCTAACTGATTATAAAAAATGTGACTAAAAAGCTCCTTACTAAAAATATCAGAGCTAATTGGTGCAAAGTAGTGTAATACTTCAGGGCCACGATATTTTGAATATGACATAATAGTTCTATGATGTTGATTTAATTCAATACTTAATATCTCAATGGACTGACCGATACAAATTGACAATGCTGTTCGAAGAGCTTTCGGTAATCTCCATTCATCATTTAGATTATAAATATTCGATTTTAAAGTCCAAGACAGCTCCAAATTTCCATCATTATTTATATAGCCACGTAACTTTATTTTATCATCTTCAACAAGTAAGCCACTAAGACTTTTCCTATTAGAAAATATTTCATCATTAATCTTAAGGCTTTCAGCAATTGTGTCTGGCAACCTAGTATCTTTTGCAATAGAAAACACACAAGTACCAGAATGGCTTCCACGCTCTTTTTTGTACGATACTGGTGTATATATAAGTAAATTCGGGAATGATATATCTATTTTATTTTTTAAATACAACTCCAATTCTACGCCAGTGTCAATAAATACGTGGGGACAAATCCCGAAATGGTTTTTATCAATTTTCAAATATATAAATGTTCGTGAAATAATACTCGGCCCACCAAAGCTAAATTCACCAATATTTGAATCTGGTTCAATATCAGCAGTCAAGAAAAAACCATCATTAGGATCCCATTTTAATGTCCCATTACCGACATAATATCTACCGTGATAATTAAAATTCACTTGTTGAACATCAAACTCAGAATTTTCATTTAACTTTATCCACATAATGTATCTACTTTACGGTATAACATGAGTTTTACAAACACGCCTACCTGATTCTATTCAAATAACAGGTTTAGAACTATTCCAGTGGACCGATTACATTCCCGCAGTTAGCGAAACGCGTAGCGGACGCCGTTAGGCGTCCAAAGCCGAATTGAAATAAAAGAACAAAATGTTGCTGGCGCGTCCGTCAGCAAATTGATGTTAGTGGGAATTAACTTTCCCTGATTTCATGCATGATATCAACTATATCATCACTTGAAATATTAATATTTACACCTTTCACATTCAATGGTGATTCTGTTCTTTCAATTGGCTTTATAATAAATGAAGATCCATCTTTACGCCGAACCAGTACTTCACCCTCAATTACAGCCTGATTTAAAATTGAAGCAAATTTTTGTCTTGCCTCTGAAAATGTATATATAGTCATTATTATACCTCAATTGTTTCAATATTAAGCTCTGATGCGATTGATTTTAACTTTCCATCAAGTGTAATAAGCTTTGCTTTCCTTTGTTTTGCACATTCAAGGAAATAGGCATCATAAGCGTAAATTTGTTTTTTTGATGCAATAGTGAGTACATTTTTAAAATCAACATCAATAAAACGAATTGGTATTTTTCGATAATAATCAATCGCCTTTTTTGCTTGGGCTAAATTAATCCTATCTCTTTTAAACATAGCAGAAAATGCATTAGCTATTTCCCAATGCAGTGAGCCAGGCGCGATTAAATCAGCTCCGGACGTTAACCTTATTAGTTTGTTTTTATGAGTTTCATTTGTTAAAACTGCAATAATTACTGATGTATCAGTTACTATTTCCATAGCCCCTCCTAATTTAATGTACAATTGTACAACTAAATTAAGAAAATCAAGTTAGTAACTCAAGCTTTTTTTATCTGATAGCGATTCTTATTGTAAATAGACCGGAATTTACCTGAAAAAAGCCTTTCCAAAACAACCGGCACTGTACATCTGCAATGACTTTGGGTGTGCAGCATGCAAGGTGCGTTCTGACTTAAGGGGAAGGTACATGATTTTTGAGGTTAATGTGGAGCACATACTGCACAAAATTTTTTATTGTCACACTCGTACTGGGCATCCGCCGTTAAAATGCAGTAGATTCAGTATCAATACTCATGATTCTTTTATTCTTTATACTGCTTAAATCCGTTCATCAAGCTTCTAAAATCTTTCGGCTTGTATTTATGAAAGCTCTCTTCATCCACAAAAACAAAGTCGTATTTAATTTTGTTCTGTGCCTTATTTATATCTTCACACCATTGTTTCAGGCGCTCCATTTTCAGGGGTACATCAAGGTCTTCCTGTCCTTTTGTTTCAACAATGCAAATTTCATTGTTTGATGTTTTAATAATAAAATCAGGATAGTAGTTTGATATGTTACCGCTTGCGTTGACATAATCAATTCTGAAATTTACGGCAAAGTAATTCTTTGCAAAGGAAACCACATCATCGCAATTTTCCAGAAAGCCGGCAAATTCCAGTTCAAGATGGCTGTCACCGATAATTTTATTAAAGATGCTCTTTTTCGGCAATATGTAGCCTTGCTCTTTTACAACAAAGGGGCGTGTATTTCTCAGTTTTATGTAATCCCGAATTTCTGCACTGCCTTTATCCTGTACTGTAAGATCGTTAATAAATCTCTTAAATGTTTCGACAATGGTTTTACTTGCTTCAAGCTCCGAAAGGTTGCGAAGCGTGTTGAGATTGTCAATATCAATTTCCCCATTAAAAAGATGGTGCTGAATAAACTCTTTTACTTTGCCGTAAAGAATATCATAACCGCTTACCAGCCGCATATCTTTCATGATTGTCTGAGAGAAATATCCTATAACGCTTCTGTAATCGGTTATTTCGGCACTATCAAGAAATGTTGAATGCGTGATTTCTCCTGTTGTAATATCTCTGAAAACAATTCTCCGCTGTTCTTCTTCACTGAATTTCTGATACTCTATTTTTTCATTCCCAAATTCTGCCGGATTAAGATTTTCAAGATTCTTGTATTCCCTGTAAATACGTGCTGTCAAAACAGGAATTTCGATATCAAGTTTATCTATATCCTTTTCTGCTTTTTCATTATCCACTTCAACAATAATGGGCGCTTTGGGCTTTGCTCCTTCTCCCATTGCTGAACGTTCCAGTTCCACGCCTTCGCTCTGTATGGATTCAACAAAATCCATAAAAGCATCCGTACCCACTACACTTACATATTCCTGAATATCGGAACCCGGATACATCCTGCGCAGTCCGCGTCCAAGGGTCTGTTCCGGCAGAATATTACTTTTGGCAGAATAAGCACGAAGGCCGACAATGGTAGTGACGTTTTTTACATCCCAACCTTCTTTGAGCATTAAAACCGAAACAATTGCTTTATAGGGGCTGTCCCAACTATCAATTGCATTTGATTCTTTACGAAGTTTTTCAAGGATTTCTTTGCTTTTCCCTGAGTTTGATTCAGCTATTTCTCCATTATTTTTGGTATGAATAACAAGAACTGCATCTTTCAAATCCGCGTATGTCCGTTCAAGATATTCCGCAACTTCATCGCCGTTTTTAGTGTCATCGGTCATTAAAAATAGAATTGCTTTTTTACCGAGTTTTTCATTTTCCGCATAGGCTTTGCGCCACTCAATAACACCAAGGTTTATATAATCCGCATATTTTTCCGTAAAAATTGCACTTTGTCTTTCTGACAATTTCGCACGGCTGGCAGAATCGGGTAACACCGGATGTTTGACCACATTTTGCGTAATAGCCTCAACGAGCGGGTAATCGGAAACTGTCTGAACAAATATTGCTCCGTTGGTGTGCTTTGGGGTTGCGGTTACGTCAATTTGCATGGATAAAAAATGTTCTTTCTGCTTAAGTCTGTTATGAATGTCCTCAATTGATTTAAACCACGCGAGTCGGTTGTCATGGATATGGTGCGCTTCGTCATTTAGAACAACCAGTTCATCTATCTCTCTTACAATATCGCCGAGATCGACTTTTGAATCTGTTGTCCGGCCTGTAGGGCGCTTGCCGAGGAAATAGTCCATTAAATCATCATCTTCAAAAGTGGGCTCAACATCATTGGAAGCATAAACCCGGTGGATATTGGTAAGAAAAATATTACCGGTTTTTCGGGTTACATTTACATCATCCTGAATATGCAGTGTCAGCTGAAAATCATCCTGCCAGTTCTTGCCTTCAAAACCATTATCCGGCAAAACAGGATCTTCAAAGAAAATTCTTAACCCGTCAAAATCGGTACGGATCCTATCAAGCACAATAATATTAGGTGCGATAACAAGAAAATTCCGGGCAAGTTCAGAATCTTCCTCATACGTTTTATGAAAGTAGCACCATGCGAGAATAAGGCTTAAAACTTTTGTTTTTCCGGCACCTGTAGCCATTTTTATAACAAATCTGCGCCATTCTTCATCAAACATATTGGCGGAAACACTGCCTGATGAATCAAAGCGCATTAAATTATATTTATCTTTAACTTTTACAACATCGGTAAGATAGATAATTGTTTCTACAGCTTCACGCTGGGCGTAGTAATATTGAAACTTAAAAGTTGTCCCATCTGCCTTGGGGATAATATGCTCTGTCTGGAACCACCATTTCAACAGCGCCTTGCTTGTATCTGTTGCGCCTTCGTAGCTTTTATTTCTCCATGTTTCAATCTCTTTACGTATTGTATGAACTAGCGGGGGGAGAAGTTTTTCGTAACTGCTTTCACGAAGCGCCTCATCGGCAGGAAACCAGCGTATATCAGGTTTTAATATCTTATATGGAGACTGTGGAAAATCGGGATGTATTGCCATTTATTTTTTATCCTCCTAATTGTGCCACGCTCCGCGGCACAAAATCAATTTTGCCAATAATATTGATTCTCTGATATTATATTAATGTCTGTATTTTTAAAATCACCATCGTGTGTAAACAGGTACATATCTTTTGTACGGCAGAGATTCATTATATGGTTGTCGTTAAAATCTGTATCCGGCTTATCTGAATTGAGTAAGTTTGTTAAAGTGTTTCTGTCATATTCAAAATTAACAGCATTGGCTTTTGGCAGGATTCTATTGTTTATTATATTACATACGTTTTTCCATGCTTCTTTGAAGTCATCTGTTTTACGGTAATCTTTTTTGTAATCTAAATTAGTGATTTTTAAATTGTTTTTTTTGATATAGTTAGAATAGGCAATGCGTAAATAGCGGTTAACGAATTCTGATATAACCGCAAGGTCGATAAATATTGAAGTATTATTCTTTAAAAAGTAGCTGAAAGAAGAAGAATATTTCCTTATTAAACGCTCCTTGTAGTTTCCAATCTCACAAAAGATATACATCCATATATTAGCATCAAAAAAGATTTTTTTATCCTTAACCGTTGAAAGCCTGTCTGTTTTGATGTACTCGGCCATTACTCATCCTCCATTATTTCTTTTATGGAGTTCTCAAATTGATCCGGATTTTTATAATAGGATTTTGCCGTATCAACTACACGCTTTAAAAGAAGCCTGTCTTCCTCACTAATATCTGATACTGATAATGTTTCTTTTATTTTGTTTTCGTCGAATTCACCATAAAGTTTGCCAATGGCGGTATTTAAAAATGCAGAGGTCAGCATATCTACATTTAAGAATGATACATCAATATTTTTCCCCTCAAGAACACCTTTTTTTATCTGGTTAAAAACTTTTTCTCCATCTTCAGCGGCGACACAAAAAGAATCACCCGTTATGGCATATACATTAATTTTTATCGTTTCCATAATTTCTCCTAAAATATATCATCAGGAACTTCGCTGCTCATCATATATGAATGTTTGTCATCCGTACGAACAGAAATATTTACCATTGTTCCCGGAAATTCATTATTAAATTCTTTCTTTGTTATATCCTCGTTATTTAATTCCCAAAAGCCCTCATTTGAGACTATTTGTACCTTACCTTTATTTAAATTAATAAATTCATACAATAAAGCAAGACCTATCCCGCCTGATACGCCTTTCTTGGTTGTATGTTTATCCTGTATTGCCCATTCTATTGCCTGGGTTGCGGATAATTTTTTATCAAAAGCGTTATTAACAACATTTTTTATTCCTAACCCGGTATCGGTTATCATAAATTCGATTTTATGCTTTGCAGGGAAAAATTGTCCGCATACAAATATTTTTTCCGTTTCACTATGCATCTTTGCGTTTATGAAAATTTCATAAATTGATTCCGTCAATTTCTTTCTTAAAGTGTCTGTCATTTGCGGTAAATCAGGTTTACTTAGAAATTCAGTGAAAACATAATTATTAAAATATCGATCATCTTTTCTTGATAATACCTGATAAGGGATAGTTGTATTATTATAATCAACTACTTTCTTTTGTCCAAAAAATGACAAAAAACCATTTCTTTCTAAAATATCAGCAGCACGATTAGCACTAACATTAACAGTATTTAAATCATCCTGGAACTTAGTTAAAATTGCTCCAAGCATTGAACATGTATTTGCTGAAAACCAGCCGGATAAATCAATATTAATATCTTCAAACATATTATTTTTTTTCATAACATAAAGGTTTATGAGATTGTTATAACTCTCAAAATTATTGCTGATATTATTTAGATTAATATCACTCATACCCTCACCTCAATAATCTTCATGGTATCATTCCCGAAAATATCCACAACTTTAACCGCCACTTTATAAGTTCCCGGTTTGCATTCATGAAACGGCGTCTTTAAATCGATGTGTCTGTCTTTTTTGGTGCGGAAGCTCTGCCACTCGTTTTCAAAGATAAAATCACCTGTCCACACCTCGACTACGCTCGGTGCGTCGCCTTTTTCTACAGCTTCTTTATCTTCATTGGGCATGCGTACTATCTCCCGCTTGCTTTCAAAATCAAAATCCACGCTCCAGTAATCTATCCAGTCTGTCCAGCTTTTGGTTAAAACTTCACGGGTGACAATTCCATTTTTATCTTTGTTCACTTTTACAATCTGACCGGCTTCTACAGTAACTTTGCTTTTACCGTTTTTAAGATGTTCTGCAATGTTATCTATGGAATCCTGTGAATAGAAAACTGAAAAATCGGTCAGTTCCATTGCAATTGAAGGCAGTTCGTTTTTCCGGCCCTTTTTAACATACGGTTTAACCTCAATAAAAGAGACATCGTGAAAAACCACCTGATTTTTCTCCACGGCTTTTTTATCGAACACCTCGCGGGGAATGTATTTCATGGCCAGGTCTATGCCCTTGCTTTTTGCTTCTTCCTGAATGTTGGGGAACAGCCCCATTTCAAATTCAAAGGCGAGGATATCCACACGGGAGATGCGTTTTTTGCGGCATTCCAGAATTATTTCTTCCACAAACAAACGGGTAACTGGCAGGTTTATCGGCCCGACAGCCACCATGCGCCCTGCTTTTTTGCCGTGAAAACAGTTAAAATTTTCCACTTGTTCGGAACGGTAGGCATGGAGAATTAATTTTATAAAATCTTTTTCTTTTTGCTCAAGCTGTTTCTGTTTTTCTTCTTCCCGCAGGTTGGTGTTAAGGCCTATGTAATGCTGGCGTTCGTATTTGCCGAGGTTTAAAATTTCAAAGGCGCGGTAGTCTTTGCCGTCTGCCTTAAGCTGGCGCTGAACGCCGATCATGCGCTTGCGGGTAGTGTG
>JAGGVB010000016.1 GCA_021158245.1 bacterium
CATGGGGACTGTAACGCTTCCATCCATCATAAACAAAACTTTGGCATCTTCCCCTTTAAGTTTAATTGCATTGTCAACAGCATCCTGAATAGTATCAAATGGCCTGATAAATACTTTTTCCAAAACATCGTGGGGCAAGTCAGTAACACCCCATGTCTGAGCCCAAAGCCCAATCTCAGCCATCTTTGCAGCCTTGTGATATCCTATAACATACTCCCTTTCTATTTTTTCAAGTACTTCTTTGGGAGAATCACATGAACCCATAAGATTAACAAAAGAATCGTGGCCCACTCCTGAACGGCATTTCGAAACAAGTATAATTATCCCGTCATTTTTAAGGGCGAGTTTGGCATTATCAATAGCTTTTTGAGATTGATACAGATCAATATCCATCGGGAATTTTGCAACTGAAACCACAATGTCAGCCTTTTCTTTAATTGGCACAACAAATACATCGTTGGCTTTATCAATCGCCTTATAAAACGAATCATTTATATCACCGGAAGTCGCTGCATACAGGTTATGATTCATGTCAAGGATTGTCATTATTGCAAAAATATCCTTTTTAACAACCTGTAAAGCATCTATCATATCTTCGTGTACAGGATTGCCGTCCAGTGCAAGGCTTTTTGCTTTAGGGCTCAATGCCATTTTATGATTCTGTTCAATGGTTTTATAAGAAGCAATGCCCGGTAAAAACGATTTACGGCCGCCTGTGTATCCGGCAAAATAGTGAGGTTCTACAGAACCGATAATAACTATTTTATCTGCTTCTACTCCCATTCTGTTTACAACCATCTCCGTACCATTCTTGGACTTGCCGAGATACACCATGTTTTTTTCGTCTTTGGAGTCATGAGCAAAAATAACATTTTTAAATTCTAAATAATGTTTTCCGAAAATTTGATGATATTCCTCCTCTGTTGGTGCTCGGTGAATTCCGGTTGCAACAATAAATCTGATATTATAATCCTTAATATCATCATAGATTATATCCAGAACTTTGGCAGTAGGAGTTGGACGCGTTGCATCATTCACAATAAAAAGTACATCCCCTGAGCCCTTTAAAAAATCCTGAAGGTTTTTTGAATTTACAGGATTTGATACTGCGTCCTCTATTATTTGAAAAGCATCTCCTGCAGGCACTTTGTTGGGATTTACAATGCCCCCCACGAATTTATCCTGCAGGGTTACATCCATTGCTCCGTCTTTTCCATAAGGAATTTTTATTAACATGATAATTTACTCCTGAACAATAGCTTCATATATCAGATCCATGAGGTTTCCCACGTCAAGCTGTCCTCCGTTCTCTTTTGCAGCATTGCCGATATTAAACTCACAAGTCGGACATAGGGTTACCAGAGTATCAACACCCACATCAAGAGCCTGATCCACTCTGTTTGTAGCCATTTTTAAGGCAAGGGGATTATCTGTGACTAAAAGTCCTCCGCCTCCTCCGCAGCACTCTGCCTGCTTTCCGTTTGTGGGAAGCTCTACAAGTTCGACACCTATTTTTTTAAGTACTTCACGAGGTTCGTCAACAACATCCATTCCCCTTGCCAGATTACATGGGTCATGGTATGTTAATTTTCTATTGAGCTGTTTAATTTCACCGTCATAATTTTCAAGCCTTTCAGCAATTTCCGTAATAACATATTTTGCTTTAAGGTCGGGATAGTTCTGGTCTATAAAGTATGCACAAGTTGTACACAGGCAGATTATTTCCTCATCTTTATCCGGGATTGTCGCTCTGAATTTATCCTGCTGTTCTGCAAACCTTTTTTTATCCCCAAGTACACCAAAGGGCATACCGCAGCATGTCTCATCAAAAGTTTTAGGTTTTAGTCCCAGCTTTTTAAGTACATCAAGATATTTCTTTGAATCTTCCGGTCTTCCGAGAAGCCTGCAGCCGAGCAAAACCTGCTTCTCTTCATTATAAACAGGGGATTTTAGCTCTTCATCAAATATATTACCGCTATTTTCAATAGTATCTAAAAGTTGTTTATGTGCCTCTGTACCGTAACCTGCTTCCAACAAATCTGCCCGTGCAGCAGTCAGTATACCGGGCACATTTACATTTGCCGAACATCTCTCGACACAATCCTTACAAAAAGTACATTGAAATAATTTCTCACTCAGATAATCAGATGGCTCCAGATCACCGGTTAAAAGGCCATACGCTGCATTAAGTTTTCCTTTCGGCCCATCTATCTCCCAGCCGAGCTCTTTAAAAACCGGACATCCTTCAAAACAGTAGGAGCATCTTATGCAAATATTCAGCTCTTCTTCCCAGGCTTGTAAATTCTTTGTTTCCATAAATTTTCTCCAAAATTTCCGTTTTTATCAATAAATTATTAAAGGCTTACATTATAACGAAGCTTAGTCGCTGTAACCCAATCATCAGGGGCATCCATCATTTTCCCAGGGTTTAATATATTGTTGGGATCAAAGGCTTTTTTAACTGCCCTCATTATAGCAAGAGCATTGGATTTCTCCTCTTTGCAATCAGGCGCCTTGGATATTCCAATCCCGTGTTCAGCAGACGTTGTTCCTCCGATTGACCGGACATACTCATATATTTCAGATACTGCATTCCTTGCATCATTCCATTGCTCTTTCTGCATAGGATCCATCAATATCTTGGTATGCATAACGCCGGAACCGCAATGCCCGTATGCACTCATAATAACATTGTTTCTATCTGCTATTTCGTGTATTTTATGAGCCATATCCGCCATCCTCGAATACGGTACAGCCATATCATCTGCCAGAGAAGTGACAACATAACCTTTTTTATATCTCGATAATGAGGGAAATAACTGCTTTCTTCCAGCATATATTCGCGAACGCTCTTTCTCGTCATAACTCAATTCTATTCCGAATCCATTATGGGTCTCACATAACCCCTGTATTTTCTTAATTTCATAATCAACAGCCTCTTTAATCATACCGTCTGCTTCAAACAATAAGACCGCCTCTACATCAGGAAGGCCCATATTCATCGAATTATTAACCGCTGTAATAGCAACATTATCCATTAGTTCAAGCATTGAAGGCTGAGCTCCTCCGGTCATTATTCCCGCTATTGCATTACCTGCTTCTTCCAGTTTATTAAATTTCGCAATTCCAAGACACCTGAATTTAGGTATTGGTACAAACTTCAACGTTGCTTCAACAATAATTCCAAGTGTACCTTCTGATCCTACTATGAGTCTTTCTATTTGATAACAGGCAGCCTCTACTCTTGTTTTAGAACCAAGGGAAACAAGTTCACCATTAGCCAGCACAACTTTCATCCCCAACACATAATCCCTTACAGCCCCGTATTTAACAGATCTGATACCGCTGGCATTATTCCCAATCTCACCTCCGATTGTTGCAATCTTGCTTGATGCAGGTGCAGGAGGATAGAATACTCCGTGAGGTTTTAACACACTATTAAGTTTTGCATCCACAACTCCTGGCTCGACTCTGCAATAAACATCTTCAAGATTTACTTCGAGAATCCGGTTCATTCTCTTCATATCCATGACTATACCGCCCTTTATCGGTACAGCCTGTCCTGACATGCCTGAACCCGAACCTCTGGTAACTATTGGTATACCATGGGAATTGGCATAACGTACAACCTCCTGAACATGTTCAACTTTATCAGGCTGAACCACTGCAGAAGCAGGACTCAAGTGTACAGATGCATCTGAACCGTAGACAAACAGATCCGCAGGATCATTTTTTACATGTTCCCTCCC
>JAGGVB010000017.1 GCA_021158245.1 bacterium
GTTATAAGAATATTTCCCAATGTTGAGTCTATTATAAGATTGTTTGGGAGTATGTGCATTGAACAATCCGAGAAATGGCAAACTGGGTATAGGTATTTGGATATGACTCTGCCTCGTCCCAAAAAGAAACAAAGGGAACAAAATATGTTTAAAAAAACAGGGTAAATAAAAAACAATGCTAAGGAAGAATTTTACACAAAAATTAGGACTTGACTTTTGTCAATAAGTCCGGTGTGATATAAATAGATATTTAAAAATACAAAAGATATATAAATTGGTCAAGTAAATAATATATTTGATGGCACCCCAGCATTGACTCATAAATAAAGTAACTTTAAAGGAATTGAATTTTTTCATAAATTAGTCGTTGCCTCAAAATAGATGTAACCCACAAGACGGGAAATTTTATAATTATTACATGGGCTTGTAAAAAAAATCTAAAAGATGGAACTATTCCAAAGTGTCAATATCCAAACAAGTTCTGTTTCTTGCTATTTATATTTTATATATTATCAAGACATGCCGTACTAATACAGTAATCTTTACTTAACAAATGTATCCCCAAAGATTTCTTACCTGATTTTTCATAATGATAAAACAAACTCGTTGTAAGTTCCCCTTTTAGAAAGTGCCTTTATTTTTGTATTTTGTCTTAAAATCCCGCATGGGTGGAATATCTACAGCAGCAGGGGAAAAAGTGCTAAAAGCTTTTCTCTTGTTTTATGGACGGTGTATAGTTATATTTTACAGGTTACACAGAGATTTTGTAAAAATAGGAAAGCAGGGATTACTGATAAGATGGTTATAAAAATAAACAGGAGGTTTTAAATGAGTACATCATTTTGGGAAGATTTTAAACGTACTGTAACGAGCGGATTTAATGTTGCAGCGGAGAAAACAAAGGAGTACACAAAGATAGGTAAACTGGAAATAGATATTATTAATCTTAAAAGATCTGTTGATAAATCCATGTCTGAGCTTGGCAGGAATACGTATCAGATATACAAAAGCGGTAAAAAGGCTGATATCTCAGAAGACGGCAATGTGAAGAAGGTTGTCAAAAAAATTGATGATTTAAAGTCTGAGATAGCTGCAAAGGAAAAAGAGATAGCTGACATTAAAAAAGAAGAGACAAAAAAGAATCCTGAACAGGGGAAAACTAAGCCTAAAAAAACAACGGTTGCAAAGCCTGAAGCTAAAATAAAGAAAAGCACCAAGAGTACACCGGCAAAAACCGGAAAAGCAGTAAAACCTTCATCTGCAAAGAAAACCGGACCAAAAAAGTAACAAAATGACGAGAGCTATTAAACTTGTTTTTCTGCTGTTGATTATTGCATGCAGTACTGCTTTAGCCGGAGTAAATTCAGATACGACTTTTTCTATATATTCTGGAAAAACAGAACGAATGCCTCCGGATTTTTTAGAAACGGCTTCGGTTGTTTCTGTTGCCGCTATGGGCGATGTTATGCTGAGCGGCGGAGTTGAGTATTTCTTGAAAGCAAGAGGCCCTGACTATCCTTTTGAAAATGTACGGGAAATAATTACCAAAGCTGATATTGCATCCTGCAATCTTGAGACCCCTTTTACAGAGAATGGCATAAAATTTAAGAAAAAGTTTAATTTTAAGGTGGATCCCCGATTTGCCTGCTCTCTTGTAAATGCCGGATTTGATCTGGCAAACCTTGCGAACAACCACATACTTGATTTCGGAAAAGAGGGGCTTGTTTCCACTCTCAGAGTTCTTGATTCGCTGAAGATTGCACATGCAGGAGCAGGGCTAAACAGGGAAAAAGCAGAAGCTCCGGCTGTTATAAAACGGAACGGCAGTACTTTTGGATTTCTGTCTTATTCTCTGACATATCCATCTGAATTCTGGGCAGGGCCGGACAAGTGCGGTACGGCATATCCCTCTTTTAATAGAGTAAGAAAAAGTATTAAGGCGTTGAAGGACTCCTGTGACATTGTTATTGTGCAGTTCCACTGGGGGAGTGAACTGCGAACTACTCCGAAATCATATCAGAAATGGTTTGCACATGCATCTATAGATGCGGGAGCAGATGCTGTAATAGGCCATCATCCTCATGTGCTGCAGGGATTAGAAATCTACAAAGGAAAGCTGATTGCATACAGCCTTGGCAATTTTGTGTTCGGCTCGTACAGCAGAAAAGTAAAAAGAAGTATTATTTTAAAGATATGGTTTGATAAAAGAGGCCCGCTGTTATCCGAAGTTATTCCCATATCAGTAGATAATTACAGAGTTTTATTCCGGCCGGTGATCCTGGAAAATACAGCAAAAAAAGACGGGATTGATAACATGAATCATCTCTCCCTCGGATTAAATGATAAAAAGAAGATAATTTCAGACAGCGGATTAATCCGATTTTACAGGAAAAAATCAAATAATGAGTAAGGGCCCGCAACAAAATTTTTTAATTACTGCAGAAGAGATAAAAAAGAGGGTGGAAGTACTTGCACAGAAAATATCTTCTGATTACAAAGACACGGACCTTGTGGTTATCGGCCTTTTAACAGGAAGTTTTATTTTTATTTCAGATTTAATCAGGAGCCTGCATTCTCTTGGTATTAAAACGCTGATTGATTTTATGGATGTGTCTTCATACGGAGGAGGTACGGAATCATCAGGCAGAGTAAAAATTTCAATGGATATAAGAATAGATATTAAGGGCAGACAGATTCTGCTTGTTGATGATATTGTTGATACGGGATTAACTTTGAGCTCAATTACCGAATATCTTTTATTAAAAGAGCCTTCGGTAATTAAGACCTGCGTGTTTCTGAATAAGCCTTCCCGCAGAAAAGTTGATGTAAAAGTGGATTATATAGGTTTTGAAGTCCCGGATCTTTTTATAGTTGGATACGGCCTTGATTTTGACGGCCGCCATCGGGAACTTCCTTACATTACTGCGATAGAGCTGTAATTTATCTCTCAAACAAATACATTTCCGGCATTAATCCTTCCGTCAGGATAAAATACTTTTTTAACTTCCCTCATCTCGTCAATTCCCTCTTTTCCGTACATGATTTTCAGAAACTCTATTTTTAACCTATTTCTGTAATCTAACTCTTTTAATCATACGATCTTATGATGCATTTTTAGTCTGGTTTTTCGTGGGGTGCAAGGGGCTGAAGACTGCTGACTGAGGGCAGAAGGCTGAAGACTGCCAACTGAGGACTGAAGACTGCCGACTGTTTTTCCTTGACTCTCTAATATAATTTAATTACAATAAACTTAGCCTTTTCTTTAATGCACTTTTTTAGCACAAAATATCATAAAGACCCCACAAAAACCAGTAAGCCCACAGTAGTAATTGATGCAGGTATTGCGACTGAGGATAATCTTGAAAAGCTTAAAGAGCATTTTCATTATATAGCAGTTTCTCGCAAGAAGTTTGATCCTCCTTTATCGGATGAATACATAACCATTAAAGAGACCAGACAAAACAAGGTGGAGGCCCAACGCATTACCAGGGATGGTGAAGTTTTACTTTATTGTAAATCCAACCTGA
>JAGGVB010000018.1 GCA_021158245.1 bacterium
CTCCGGCAGCCCTGCATCAACACAATAATTAACAACATTAAGCGTTCCTCTTCCCCATATTTCGATATAACCCGCCCGAAAAAAAGTATTGGCAATATCCGGATTTGCCGGCAAAGAAGGATGTTTTTGTTTAAGCGTTTCAACTGTCCATGTATCAGGCAGATGGCCGCTGTTCCAAATCAATAATTTATCTTTATAAACGCTTATCTGTATCGGATTCGCATCAGAATAATCCTTATGAATTAAGGCATTTAATAAAGCTTCACGTAGTGCTTTCTTAGGATAATCGTAAGTTTCAATTCGACTGAGTCGTTCATAATCAATATTGGCCTTAAGATACTTAGTAAGCAATAATTCCAAAGTTTTTTCTGCCTGTAAAAAAAGATTACCATAAATTTCATCCTGAAACAACAGATCTGCATCAGTTCGAAAATATCCAATTTTCACATAAGCACCTGTAATAAGATTCTCCGGTTTTTGCCCAAAAAGAATTATTGCCGCTCTTTTTAGATAATTTTTTTCTGTTAAATTCAGTAGATTAAGTAATTCCGCATCGTTCACATTAAGATCTTCTTCGGGAATTCGTTCACTCTTGACAGATTTTTTTCTGAATAATTGAAATGCTGCCGGATCAAGATCATCAATAGAAAAATTATATGCAGGCACACTATCCCATTTTTTACCTATTTTCCCGAGTAAAAAACGTTCAAGTGACGGGCCTTTTAGTTCCTGTAAAGTACTCCCTGAACGATAATAATAATGGCCTTTATACGAAATGGGGCTTGGATATGGTTCTATATTAATTTCTAAAAATGCCTTTTTTTTATCCTCAACAAGATTGATATCTACAGTAAGGCCTAAAATATCTCTAATTTTATTGGGCAAATCCTCCATAAGTTTATGTGCTTTATCTATTCCAGTTATTTCCCCCTTGTCATTCTTACCGATAACAAGTTTCCCGCCATTAGCATTGGCAAAACCGCAGACCCATTTTAAATAATCATCATGCCAATTCTGTTTCCATTCTATTTTTTGATTTTCTCTCATTGGCTACTTTATACCCGACACTAAAACTTCTTTTCTCAAAATAAATACTAAGATAAAAATTATAGGATATTCACCTTGCACGGCTCACCATCTCCCAGAACTGCTCAGGATATAACAGCCTGTATTCTCCGTATCCGTGTTCATCAACAAAAACCAGATTGTGGTTAAACTGCTGGTAGAACCATACTTCATAGGGCTTACTGCTCATTTCAAACGGATGCCTTTCCACATCATCGGGAGGCCCGAGTATTACATAAACCATACCTCTCTCTGTTTTCCATCCGGCAAGGTAATATCCGAAATTCTCATTTGCAATATCTATCCTTCGGTAATATTCATCCCTTATCTCATTCTCATCCGTACCTGGAGACGGATCCAACTCTTTCCAGAATTCGCTGAAAACCTTTTTCTTCTCCTTCGGCTTCATTTTAAGCAGTTTCTTAATAAATGATTTTTTTGCAATCCACCTCATCTGCTCAATGGCAGCATCAAGATTGGCTGAAGTAGAGGGCATGTCAAGCCAGTGAATCATTACAGGCCTCTTCTGTCCTGCAACGTATTTTGAGCTCTCTACAGTTAAAACAACATTATACCTGCCGTTTGACAGATCTTTCCTGTCCATTTTACAGACAAGAGGAGTAACCGCACCTTCTATTTTCTTTTTAAACTTTTTAATGACTATCTCTTTCCCGTCCTTGTCAACAATTTTTAATGTGACCTGAACTTCAGGAATTATATCCTTAGTATAAATTTCCGAGTAGACAAAAAGGTTTTTCTGGGTATCAAGATAATTACCAAAAACATTCGGTTTTATTTTGAATTTCTTTGTTGAATCTGTAAATACCGTATCTGCAAGAAGAATGTCGCTAAGCATAATCTTTTCAGTAAAAAACTTCGGAACTTCAAAATCTGTTTTCAATTTTCTTGTTTTTTTTGCATCAAGATCTGTCAGAGAAATTTTTACTTTATAAATTCCGGGCAGCAGTAAAAAATCCGTCTCCGTAATATTAAAAAGCTTGCGTGAATTGGTTTTATCGTATATAGGGACAGAAACTTCTTTTGTTATTATTTTATGGGCACAGTCATCTCCATTTTTATCTAAAGCAACAATAACAAGTTCATAAGATGCTTTAAACCCCGGATCTGTTTTTACAAATTGTAATTCATCATAACGAATTCTTGTATAAATACTAACTTTGGTGCTGTCATTCCCCGGCTTTGCGAATGATACTATATCGTAATAAAACACAGGAATGCCTTCAGTGGGCCTGTAATTGAATTCAGGAAGCTGGCTGTAAGCACTTATGCTGCATAAAAGTACAAAAGCAAAAAGTGCCGTACGTTTTAATATTTTATTTTTTTTCATGATTTTCTCCGTTTACAACTTTAGTCAGGAATTGGCACTAATTAGTATATCAGCCATTCCTTAAAAATAAAGAGTTGCTCTTAAATCATAAGTAAACCCCTCTTCAATAATAACCGAAACAATATCTCCTGTTTCTACAGAGGAATCAATCCATACTGTTTGATCAATTTCAGGACAATCTCCGCAGGTTCTTCCGTAAAACATATTCTCCTGCTTATCAAATCCGTCAACAATGACCTTTTGAACAGTTGATTCCAAAGAACGGTTTATCTCTTCGGAAATTTGTGCCTGCCTGTTCATAATCATTCTGTATCTTTCTTCCGCGACATTTTTATCCACACGGCCGCTCATTAAATATGCGGGCGTACCCTCCTCAGGAGAAAAAATAAAACATCCCAGCCTTTCAAACTTTTCCTCACCTACAAAATCCAGAAGTTCATTAAACTCTTCTTCGGTCTCTCCAGGGAAGCCGACTATAAAAGCCGTACGAAGCACAATCTCCGGTATTGCACTTCTTAATCTCCGGACAACGCTCTCGGTCTGTTCTCTCGTCATATTTCTGCCCATGCGTTTTAAAACTGAGGAAGAAATGTGCTGAAGGGGAAGGTCAAGATATTTGCATACTTTTTCTTCCTCTGCTATTGTGTCTATAAGCTCGGAAGTAATTTTTGCAGGATGAGCATACATAATCCGAATCCATTCAACTGAACTAATATCTGCAATACCGCGGATAATAGAAGATAAATTGTAAGAGGAATCAATATCCTCTCCGTAAGCAGTTGTATCCTGCCCTACAAGGATAATTTCTTTTACCCCCTGGGATGCCAGCATTTCAGCTTCTTCAATTACTTTTTCAAAGGACAGAGACTTTGCCCCCCCTTTTATTAAGGGGATTGCACAAAATGTACATTTATGACTGCACCCGTCTGATATCTTAAGATATGCAGTATGATTTGGAGTGGCAAGTCTTTTCGGCCTGATTCTCTTTTTTGTTGATGCGGTTTCTGTTCCGAAAAGATATTTCTCAATCTCATAAAAAGACTCAACCCCGAAATATCTGTCAACCTCAGGAATATCTTTCTGCAGCTCTTCTTTATATCTCTCTGAAAGACATCCCCACACGTACAGCTCTTTTCCCGGCATCTCCAATTTTAAAGCTGCAGCACTCAAAATTGTATTTACAGACTCCTGCTTTGCGTCTTTGATAAATCCGCATGTATTTATAAAAATCATATCCGCATCTTCGGCAGAGTCTACAAGTTCAACATTATGAGGTTTAAGAACACCCCACAGCAATTCGGAATCAACATCATTTTTGGGGCAGCCCATTGTAATCAGACAAACCTTTTTCCCCGTTCCATTCATCTCTATTTACTCTTTTTCAAAAAGCCCGTCAACAAACAACGGCCCGTCAAATTTAACAAGATCGTCAATACTCTCACCGAGCCCTGCCCATACAATCGGAATACCGAGATTAGTACAGATTGAAATAACTATTCCGCCTCTTGCAGTACCGTCCAGTTTGGTAAGTACAATACCCGTAACGCCAACAGCTTCAGTAAAAATTTTTGCCTGCACAAGTCCGTTCTGGCCTGTAGTTGCATCAAGCACTAAAAGCACCTCATGAGGAGCGCCCGGCATCCTTTTATTAATAACCCTTTGGATCTTTCTCAACTCTTCCATCAGGTTCACTTTATTTTGAAGCCGCCCTGCAGTATCAATCAAAACAATATCAACTCCTCTTGCAGATGCTGCCTCCAGCGCATCGTATGCAACAGAAGCAGGATCAGCTCCATGCTTCTGAAAGATGATATCAGCATTTGTCCGCCTGCTCCATTCAGCAAGCTGTTCTGCTGCGGCAGCTCTGAATGTATCTGCTCCTGCAAGAAGGACTTTTTTGCCCTCCTTTTTATAGATATGTGCAAGCTTCCCGATAGTTGTCGTTTTTCCGCTTCCGTTTACTCCGGTAACAAGAATAACATGCGGTTTTTCATGTACGGATATATCCTTATTGTTTATGGAAACCGCCTCAACTATCTTTTCTTCTAAAATATTTTTTACATCATCCGGTTTAATCTCTCTGCCGGATAAGGAGTTTTTTAATTCATCTACTATTTTAAGGCTTAAATCAACACCTACATCAGCTTCAATCAGCGCCTCTTCCAGATCTTCAAGCAGAGTATTATCTATTCTGCTTTTACCGGAAAACATCTGTGTAAGTTTTCCAAAAATACCTTTACGGGTTCGGGAGAGCCCCGCGCTGAATTTATCTTCTACGCCGGACATTAACTGCTCCCTGTATGATCATTAAGTACAGCAAAAAATCTTTTCCCATAAACATATGTTGAATATAAAGTAAGCATAACTCCTGCAATTAAAAGTATATACGCATAATTAAATTTCAAAACATAAGAGATTACTACGACTCCATTAAAAAATGCCGAATACTTTCCCGGTTTTTCCGCCTGGAGTACAATACTCTGTTTTGCAATAATAAACAATCCTCCTGTGATCAGCAAAAATTCACGAACCAGAACAAACAATAAAAACCACAACGGCATGGAATAAAGAGGTGAAAATACTAAGTAACACAATACAGTAACAGTTAAAACCTTGTCAACAACAGGATCCATAGCCTTGCCTAAAGTGGAAATCTGATTAAAATGCCGTGCAATATATCCGTCTGCCGAATCTAAAAAAGCAGCCAATACTAAAAACAGCACAGCCATATATCCGTTTCCGCTCTTCAGATATACAAGTACAGGCCATAATAAAACAAGCCTGACCAATGTAAGGATATTAGGTATTGTTAAAATTTCAGAACTTCTCATATCTCATTCTTTCCTGACAATATTTACTTTAAAAATAATTTCGCTGCATCTACAATTAACCCTGGATGACTGAAAAGCACCTTTTTAAAAAATGCAAATACTGTTCTTTTTTCCAGAGGGAGCTCAGACATTCTACTTACAAGGTCATTAAAGACATCATCTTCAATATTGTCAATTGTTTTTTTCAGCTTATAGAAACGGCGATTCTCCCTGCCCTTCAGTTTATCCCACTCTTTTTGATAAGCTTTAAGATTACTTTCGGAAATATCTCCTTCAGCAAGTGCTCTGACTGCATGTGAAGCAGCAAGGTCACCTGCAAGCATTCCTGTAACAATTCCTCCGCCTGAAAGGGGATTAACCTGACGCGCTGCATCTCCTGCAAGAATAACCCCGTCTGACACCATTCTTTTAAGCCCTGGAAGAACAGGAACGCCGCCTGCAGTCTGTGAAATTACAGACCCATTGGGAAAATAACGGGCAATAAATTTTTTCAGGCTTTTTTCCGGATTAACACGTTTTGCATACGTCCCGAGAATACCCAACCCCACATTTGCCACACCATTTCCTTTTGGAAAAACCCAGGCATAGCCTCCGGGTGCTAATTCCCTGCCTACAAAAAACCGGACAATATTCGGATCGATTTTAATGTTTGTCATTGTATATTGAAAGCATGATTCTATACC
>JAGGVB010000019.1 GCA_021158245.1 bacterium
ATGTAAACATTTGGAAGGACTATTGCCTTATCATCAGGCACTCTCTGAGCAACCCAGTGCTTGCCTGCGACAATGGCAAGAATCCATGCTTCACTCGGATCACATATTACAAGAGTTCTGCCGCTTGAAACATAACCGAATTTGTCTAACAATTTACCTGCTATCTCAACACCTTCACGTGCACTCTTGGCCCTTTCTGCCACAATTCTCCGAAGCATAAAACCTATACCGCCGTCTGTAATTTTAGGATCGTCTTCCCTCGAAGGGCATGCATCACTTGCAACATTCACACCCCATTCATTTGCATAATAATCGGAAAACGGAAGCCCCGGCACCTGAAACCACGTCAAAGCCCATGTTACATCTGACTGGGGAATATCCGCTCCTCCCCGAAGATGCACAACAGAACCATGTTTATATTGCTTCCTCGGAACATTCCAAATATTAACAACTCTCCGGCCTGAATCATCTTCATTATGGCCAAAGAGAACAGCTCCGTTTTTTGTGGATTTTTTCCCTGCAACAACAGTTGTACATGCGGAAAGATTCGATACAAATAATAAAGATATCAAAACAAACAATAAAACTGCTACTGCATTTACAAAATAAAATTTATTTATTTTAGAACACATTTTATACTCCTAAACAGGCTCCCACCCTTTTTGCTACATTAATCATTGGATTATTTGCCTCAACAAGCCTTGTTTTTCCTCCAACATCACTCAGGGGAACAGTTACAATATCAGATCCCCTGACAGCAACCATTACACCTCCCACACCGTCATAACATAATTCTGCAGCTTTTACACCAAATCTTGTTGCAAGAATTCTGTCAAACGCGCTCGGTGTACCTCCCCTTTGAAGGTGTCCCAGCACTGTTACGCGGCTCTCAAGGCCTGTTTTCTCTTCAATATCATGTGCTATTTTAAGGCCTATTCCTCCAAGACGAATAGGATCCGTGGATTCTTTAACTACCATTTTTACAACCCTGTCGCCTCCAATAGGTTTTGCACCTTCGGAAACTACTACAATGCTGAATCTTCGGCCTTCTTTGCTTCTTTTTGTTACAAACGAGCAAATAACATCTATATCATATGGTATCTCAGGTATCAAAATTACATCGCCCCCTCCTGCAATACCGGACTCAATAGCAAGCCAACCTGCATAACGCCCCATAACTTCAATAACCATGACTCTGTGATGAGACATGGCTGTTGTGTGAATCTTATCAATAGCATCTGTTGCAGAAGTAAGAGCCGAATCAAAACCAAATGTAATATCTGTTCCCCATATATCATTGTCAATAGTTTTTGGAACGCCGACTATTCTAATCCCCTTCTGACTTAGCTGTCTTGCTATTGCCATAGTTCCGTCACCGCCTATACAAACAAGAGTATCTATGCCAAGCTCTTTAACATATTCAGCAGCTTTGTCAGATATGTCTGTAAAACTTACATTGCCTTTTTCATCTTTAACAGGCCAGCGGAATGGATTTGCAGTATTGGAAGTTCCCAGAATTGTACCGCCTTGTGTTAAGATACCTGAAACTGACATCCAGTCAAGAGGAAGGGCACGTTTTTCAATTAAACCCTCAAACCCATCTTCAAATCCTATTACTTTCATATTATACTGAGTAATACTTGCTTTTACTACACCTCGTATAACAGCATTAAGGCCAGGACAATCTCCACCGCCCGTCAACACTCCAATTGTTGTCTGTCTTTTCTTCATTTTCTCCTTACCTGCCTTTGTTTAGAATATTCAGTTCTTTCCCTACTTTTACAAATGCTTTTATTGCTCTGTCAAGATGCTCCCTTTCGTGTGCTGCTGAAATCTGTACTCTTATACGGGCTTCACCTTTTGGAACAACCGGAAATGTAAATCCTATAACATAAATTCCTTCTTCGAGAAGGCGATCCGCCATGTCATGCGCCAGTTTGTCATTATAGAGCATAACAGGAACTATAGGATGCTCTCCTTTTCTGACATTAAAACCTGATTTCTCCATCCCTGCTCTGAAATATGCTGTATTATCCTGCAGCTTCTTTAATATGGAGCTGTCCTTTTGAAGCATTTCAATTACCGCAATAGATGTGCCAGCTACAACAGGTGCAAGAGTATTTGAAAACAGATAGGGCCTGCTTCTCTGGCGCAGATAATCTATTAATTCCCTCCGTCCTGAAATACATCCTCCGGAAGCGCCTCCCAAAGCCTTTCCAAATGTTGTAGTAATAAGATCAATCTTGCCTAGAAGGCCATACTGCTCACATGTACGACGTCCGGTTTTCCCTATGACTCCTGTAGCGTGGCTGTCATCAACCATCACAATTGCATCATATTTTACAGCAAGCGCATGTATTTCATCAAGCTTTGCAATATCACCATCCATAGAAAAAACGCCATCTGTTACAATCATTCTGTACTTGCCTGAAGATGCCTCTTTAAGCTGGTTTTCCAGGTCCTGCATGTCGCTGTGTTTATATATAAAGCGTTTCGCTTTTGTTAATCTTATCCCGTCAATTATTGATGCATGATTCAAAGAATCAGTGATAATTGCGGAATTTTTATCCATAAACGGTTCAAAAATACCTCCGTTTGCATCAAAACATGCTGCATAAAGAATAGTATCTTCCGTATGCAGAAATTCGGAGACTTTTTCTTCAAGTTTTTTATGAATTGTCTGAGTTCCGCAAATAAACCTTACAGATGACATCCCATAGCCATATTCCGATAAGGTACTGTGCGCTGCTTCAAGGACTCTCGGATGATTGGCAAGGCCTAGATAATTATTTGCACAGAAATTAAGAATCTCTTCTCTTCCAAGGACACTGATACTGGCACCCTGGGGCCCTGTAATTACTCTTTCATATTTGTAGAGGCCCTCTTTTTTTATTTTTTTAATCTCATCACTGATATCTTTATAAATTTGTTTTGACATTATTACTCCGCATACTCCTTTTTACTTCTTCTTTTCATTAAAAACATTACAATGCTGTTAATAAATACATGCTGCAACCTTTTTCAAATCCACTGCCTCACCTTCTTATTGTATTAAGTCAAAGAACTTCCTTCTATCACTTACATGCATCCTGATATTATAAGATACATTTAATTAAACTTTAAAAAATATGTGCAGCATTCATACAAATACGTGAGGGGAAAAATAGTTTATTAAAGTTATCAAAGGGCAAGCAACTTTTATAATAAATCGTTAGAATATACTTACAAAATCATGAAATGTCAAGGTCTGAATAAGCATGCGGCACCGCCCGAAAATTTTTAAAAATCGTATTAAATGTCTTTCCCCGACATTAAAAAAATTCCGGCTCGGAAATGATAATGAAGCAGTATTAAGAAAGTTCGACTGTCTGAATCCCGCTTTTCTATTTTGATTAAAAGATATCAGGAATTAAAAATTTGACTGCTTTTTTCAAAAAGCCTCTTGTGTAAACATCATCATCAATAACAGCATTATTCCAAACTACAATATCAAGGTCTATTGTACGCGGGCCGAACTTGTTTTCAGTTCTCTCTCTTTTAAGGCTCTTTTCCACATCTTTAAGAAAGCGTGCAAATGCATCCATAGTCATATC
>JAGGVB010000020.1 GCA_021158245.1 bacterium
AAAATGGCTAATTAGTAATTATTTCACAAGGTTACTGTAATATCCGGAGCTTTTTCTGAAATCTTTGGGAAAATGCTCCTTCTAATAACCAAAATATCAATATCTTTTTTTAGGCGGTGGATTTGGGCCTACATAAACATTTAGAATATTATCCAATTGTATCGTATGCTGTTCAATTTGTTGCAATATTTTTAATTCCTCTACGGTAGCTCTTAAATTAATTACACAACTTTCTTCTGTAGTCCATATATTGCTATCCCAAACTTCAAATTTGTTTTCATAGTATTCGAGATTTAGTGATTTTTTCTTGAGTACTCTGGTCGGGAGCTCTTTGCGGCCTTTTCTTATCTGAACAATAATAGAGTCAGTAACAGCCCCAAAAACACTGTTTGAAAAAATCAGCAGCTGATTTAAATGATTTTTTGTTAGTATATATCTTCTTATCTTTTTTAAATATTCATTCTGCAAAATTGTAGAAGGAATAATAAATGATAGAGTACCGAATCTATTCAAGATATCTATTCCGTTTTCGATAAACAAGGCATAACTATTAACCTTATATTCTGCAGAATTTTTATATCTTTTTAAGAGGTAATCAAACTCTTCTTTTGATATTTCAACTCGCTCCTTTCCTTTATAAGTTACATACGGCGGATTCCCAATCACAATATCAAATCCATCCCTGATATCAAACATCCATTCCGGATCAAAAAAAGGAGTGGATGCATTCTGATCATAAGGGTCCCAGCTTGCTAATTGGCGCGCAGTTTTATTTTCCCAGCCTCCTTCTATCAATAATTCTGCGATCTGATCTCGTAGTGTTTTGTCTTCGTCCCTTAACTCTCGTTTGCGTCCTGGAGATTTTGAGTTGAAGATTTTATGACGTACTTTTTTGAGACTGTCCTCCAGTTTTTCTACTTCGGAATTGTCAAACAGTTCTCCCTGCTCTTTGGGTTTCTCTATTCCAATAAGGGTATTAGCGGCCACAAATTTGGTTTCAAGGTTCGGCAGTGGCCTGATCCCAAAGTTTCGTTTGGTTTTATCTACCCTTTGGTCAACTATTAAAGAGATAAAGAAACGAAGCTTACTTATCTGAGCTGCAATCGGCTGAATATCAACACCATAAATGCAATTCTCAAGCAGATAAAGCTTTCGTCCATAATCCAGTTCATTGTTTCCAAATGAATCTTCAATATCCTTTATCTGTTCCTTGAGTTCCTTTACAATGCTTTGACTTCGTGCGCTGTCTTCAATCTCTTCCGCTTTTTCAACAGCTTCAGTCACCTTGTCAATCTGCCGTTGTTTCCACTGTTCATTGCCGGGGTCGAGTTTGTGAAGCAGATGCACCATTTTCTGCAGGATACCCATGGGGAAAGCGCCGGAACCGCAGGCGGGGTCGAGGATTGAGCAAGCGTCTATAGCCTTGATAATCTTTTCTTTGATTTTATTTTCCTGAAAAGGCTGAATATTATCAAATGAGATTAATTGGCGCAGCTTTGTATCTAATTCATCAGCATCTTCAATATCTCCGGAAAGTTTGTTCTTGAAATAGGCTATCAAGCTTTCATCCACCATGTAGCTTACAATTTCTCTCGGTGTATAAAAGGAGCCGGTCTGTTTTCTGGCTGTGGTTTTTGTCTCAGGGTTGTAACTTGCGAGCAGATTTTCGAATACTCTGCCCAATAACTCCGGGTCAAGAGCGACATCTTCTTCAATGGGTGTATTCTCAGTAATGGTAAATTTATAAGAATTGAGAATATGGATCAGTCCTCTAACTGGAGCCTCTTTACAGGCTTTGCTTTTATTTCCATAATCCTCACTTAAATCGACAGGTTCCACATCTCCAAAAAATATATAATCGGGAACCACCAACTTATTATCATTTCTGTCAGAAAAACCATCTTCATATATAATTACATCTCCACCCTTGGGGCCTCTTAGTTTTGGATCCGGTTTATCCAAACACTCAAATAAACCTCCATTCATAAACGGAACAATATCTTCAACAAGTTTTATAAACTTACCGGGATCTCGGAAGCAGTTTTCATACCGCATCAGGGTTGTCACATTCATATGCTGCTTGTCTTTGCGGAACTCCCTTTTACCCATTGTCTGGTTAAGAGTAGCAAAGAAGAGGTTTTGTAAAACAGCCTTATAGTATTTACTGCCCTTGGCCGGCTCATCAAAGAGATCGCCTAATCTTTGTGGGTGAAATTCTTGTAACAGCTCCTCTCTGATATACGTCGGATCAAACAGCTCTTCCGGTATAAGATTTTTCTCTTTTACAAACCAGACAAAGAGAAGACGGGTCAAAAGGCGGATAAGATTTTTCGCGTTATGCTCTTTAACTCTCTCGTCTTCCTTGGATAATCCATCCTGATCTGCTTCAAGGGAAGCGCCCGGAAATGTTACTTTTTTTAATGCCCAGAAATACCAGTTGGAAAGTTCTTTATAGAACTCCCTGTTAAGGACAGATACGTTAAATACTTCCTGCCAGTATTTATAAAGCCCATCAAAAGAATTAACAGCATTTCTGCCGGTCCGGGCAATTGCCAGTTCTTGAAGGATTTTCAGGTGACCGGTGTGAGGGTTGTTTACTTTAACGTCTCGGAGCAGGGAAACTTTTTCAGCCTTCTCACCTTCGCGCCATTCCTGTTTGTATTTCTGTCTTTCCGCGTTCGCAAAAGCAATATATTGATTATATCGGAAAACAACCACGACAGGCGTGTAGTGAAATTCCCTGTTGAACGCGCGGGTAATTTCTGCAAGCTGTGATCTGGTGGGGAGCAGGCCGTTTCCCCGCTCTTTTAGTGTAACACCAAAAAGTAAAAGACCATCGTAATCGGTTTTTATTTTATCAGGGCTTATGCTTTTGTTTCCTTCAAAAGCGGCATCATCAACCATCCCGAGGAAGTAAACATCTTCCATCAACTTAAATGCCGGATTGGCTTCCTTAAATGTTTTTGTGAGAATGTCCCGCGGCCTTGCGGGTTCTTCCGCTATATAGTTTACGGGGATATTCAGGTCTTCAAATAGTGTTTTTAAAGCCATGTAGAAATTATTAACATTTTCAAAGTAGTCCAGGCGCATACTAACCCTCGCTTTTACTTACCAGAAACCGTGATGCTTTCGTAAAAAGTCGAATTTCGTTAATGTGTCATTTCGACCAACGGGAGAAATCTTGTCTTTTCAATAGGTTGCAGAATAAAGATTTCTCGTTTCACTCGAAATAACAGGCCGGAGGGACTTTTTACGAGTGCATCAACCTTAACTTCTCGATAAATTAGGGTAGGGGAGGTTTTAGCCTCCCGATATGGGCGACTAAAGTCGCCCCTACCGAACTTATTGAGATATTACCAGAAACCATGTTATCAGGTCAAAATTATCCGGTTTGTATTTATCCTCTACCTTTATATTTTGTTTTACCCTTTTTATCGCGGAGGTGTCCCCGCTTTTAATTTTTGAGAGCAGGTCCTTTGCTTTGTTGCCCATACGGGTTTTTACTGTGCCATCTTCCTGCTGTTCCTCTTCAACGGCCTGACTT
>JAGGVB010000021.1 GCA_021158245.1 bacterium
ACAATCCACTTAACTATTCCAATCTTGATGATACCTATGCTCACAGCGGCACCTACTCGGCACTTCTCCGTGAGAGAGATGATGACAGCGACGAGATGGTATTCTACTCTGAGCCTGTTGCTGCTGATCCGGGAGACTGGTACGAGGTTAGTGTGTGGGCCAAATGGGACAGCGTCAACACCAATGCAGACTACGCTCCCAGCAATATAGTTCCCGAAAATATTTCAGATCGTCTCGGCATGTGTTTCTTCTTCCACAAGACTTCTCTTAAAGGGAATTGGGATCTTACAGGCGGAGATCAGTTCTTCTACTTTGATCAGCGTGATTCAACATCAGACGGCTGGGTGCAGTACCGTGTTGTTGCACAGGCTCCTGATGATGCAGTAGGACTTTCATGCCGTGCACGTTTTAATCCCTTCCCTGAAGGATACTGCTGGTACGATGATTTCTCTATCAGAAAAGTAAAGGTTGTTGATACCACATCTCCTGTAGAGGATTTGAACCGAGGGAGAAACCAGGTTCCTGAAAAGTTTAACCTTGGCCAGAACTATCCTAATCCGTTCAATCCTACAACTAAAATCGGATATATGATCCAAAAATCCGGTATGGTTGAATTGACTGTTTACAACATCATGGGAAAGAAGGTAAGGACTCTGGTAAATAATATTCAAAGTGCGGGATCCTACCTTATTCAGTGGGATGGATGTGACGATAACGGTAATATTGTTAATTCAGGCGTATATTTTTATCAGCTTCGCACTGAAAATAACACTATTACAAAACGTATGACATTTATGAAATAACACTATTTGCCGGGGCAGTTTTGATGGACTGCCCCGGTCTTTTTTCCAATATTACATTCCACAAGGGATGCAAGAAAAGGAAAAGGCTATGCGTCTAATGAACAGGTTTTTTATATTAAAAATTTTCATCTTTTTTATCGGGATGAGAACGTTGTTATTGTTCGGCGGGATAACCGGTAAAATTGCCGGAAAGGTTGTTGACAGTACTACCGGAAATCCTCTAATCGGTACAAACGTGGTTGTTACAGGTACAAACTACGGTTCAGCAACTGATGTGAACGGTAATTACAACATACTGGGACTTCCTCCGGGTGTCTATTCCGTGCGCGCTATGATGATGGGATACGGAACAGTGGAAGTGGGACAAATCCATGTTTCTGTGGATAAAACATCCCGGGTGAATTTTAAACTGAAACCCGCAGTGATGTCAGGCAAGGCTGTGTCTATTGTTGCTGAAAGGCCTATTGTTCAGAGAGATTTAACGTCAACTGAAGCAGTAGTAGGGTCAGATGCTATCAGCAAACTGCCGGTTGACCGGGTAGGTGATGTAATCAATCTGCAGGCAGGTGTAGTGAACGGGCATATGCGCGGCGGCAGAGCAGGTGAAGTCATGTATATGATTGACGGTATACCTGTCAATGATGTATACTCAGGCGAATCTGCCATTGAAGTTGAAAATAATGCAGTTGCCGAACTTCAGGTTATAAGCGGCACTTTTAATGCTGAGTACGGACAGGCTATGTCCGGTGTAGTTAATATTGTGACCAAAGAGGGGAAAGATAAATACAGCGGTGAGTTTTCTTCCTACTTTGGGAATTATGTCAGCACGCATTCTAAAATATTTTATAATATTAATAACGTTAACCCTACAGTTAATGTCCAGGGAAATATCAGCGGGCCTGTGCCGTTTTTGAATAAGAGGGTTAAGTTCTTTATTTCGGGAAGATATTTTGATACGGACGGTTATATTTACGGAAGAAGAGTTTTTGTTCCGTTGGATCATTCCGACTGGACTGCAGATGATCCGAAAAAGTGGGATGTTATGGCTCAGGGCCGTAGTTGTTCATTTACCGAATCCCTTGCAGATTCCCTGATTAATAATGCAGAAGCAGTTCCTATGAATTCAAGACAGCGGATCACCCTGCAATCAAAAATTACATTCAAGCTTACAAATAAGGATAATATAAATTACGAATATTTTCTTCAGAGAAATGATTTTTCCGAGTATCAGCACAACTTTTTTCTGAATCCTGACGGAAATTATAAGAGAAAAAAAAGAGGTTACAATCACAGGCTGGGATGGACACATGTCTTCAGCAGCAATACATTTATGAACCTGCGTTTCAGTAATTTTAACAATAAATACAGTCAGTATGTTTTGGAAGACCCGTATGATAAAAACTACGTAAGCATTCAGCGGCTTCAGGATACAGGTGCCAATGCATTTTGTTCAGGTGGAATGGAGCTGTGGCAGTTTTTACGCAGTACAACCACTTCTTTGGTTAAAATGGATATTACCAGCCAGGTTACAAATACACATCAATTCAAGCTGGGGCTTGAAGCACGCAGGCATGAGCTGTGGCTCCATGAATTCATGGTAGTAACAGAGCTGCCTGACCGGATTCCGCCTATTACAACGTTTTCCAATAATGAGTACACACATCATCCTGTTGAATACTCAGCTTACATTCAGGATAAGATGGAGTACAGTGATATTATTGTAAATGCAGGACTGCGTTATGACTGGTTCGATCCTGACGGCGAGGTGCCGGTTGATTTTACAGATCCGGGGGATTCCAAAAAAGTGAAAGTTCAGGCACGAAGCCAGTTAAGCCCACGTGTGGGAATTGCATATCCTCTTTCTGATCGTGGTGCGATTCATATATCATACGGACATTTTTTCCAGATTCCGAATTTCGATTATTTGTATACAAATCCTGAATTCGATATTTACCCGCTTCAGAGTATAGCATCACCTCCGCCTCAAAGCCAGCTTAACACAGTGGGAAATGCTGACCTGAGGCCGCAGAAAACAGTTATTTACGAGATAGGGCTTCAGCAGCAATTGGCAGGTGATTTGGGGCTTGACCTGACAGCATATTATAAAGATATCAGAAATCTGCTTGGTACGGAAGTCTACATGACTAATGAAGGGTATAGATACGGACGTTATATAAATAGGGATTATGCCAATGTCAAAGGAATCACAGTAGCCCTTGAGAAACGTCCTGCCATGGGTATTGCAGCTACAATTGATTATACCTTCCAGATTGCAAGAGGAAACGCATCTGATCCCAATTCGGCTTTTCTGGATCAGCAGACAGATCCGCCGAAGCAGACTGAGAAAAAAATGGTGCCTCTGAGCTGGGACCGCAGGCATCAGATAAATCTGACTTTGAGTATGGGTACGCAGAGCGGATATAACGTCAGCATCATAGGACGTCTCGGTACGGGGCTGCCCTACACGCCGTCTCATCAGAATTATCAGACTGGTGTTGAAAATAGTGCGCGAAAACCCACTGTTTACAATGTTGATCTCTACGCGTATAAAGATTTCAAAGCAGGTGCTTTGTACATGACTCTCTTCATGAGGGCATATAATCTTTTTGACCGTTTAAATGAAGACAATGTTTTTAGTGATACCGGACGTGCAGGTTACTCTCTTGCACCTCTCTATGCCGGAGGCCTTCGTCCGAGAGGTTTAAATAGCCTTAATGATTTCTATATCAGGCCTGATTTCTATTCCCGTCCAAGGGAAGTGAATATAGGCGTTAAATTTAAATTTTAATCATTTGCTGCTCTATTTATAGAGGTGGTTTCATGGTAATAAAAGATAGATTGATTTATGCAGGTTTTATTGCAGCTTTCTTTATGCTGATTTCATCTGTTTCAGCCCAGAGAAAGCCGGATCCCAATACAGGGAAAACATTTTTGCGAAGACAGGGTATAATGGACGGAAATCTGGTTCGTACAATTTTTATCAATTGGGGAGAAATTGCCCATTGGCCGGATCAGCCTTCAGGTGAATGGCCCAAAGGAAGCGGCCACTCCTATGTGGACGGAGTTGCCCTGGTGGTTCAGGCCAGAACCCTGGACAATGATGGAAAAGTAATTTACCCTATGGAAACCCAGTACAGGGAATTCGTGGATAAAGGGCCTAATGATGAACTTTGGGGCTGGGCTCCGCTTCCGGGTTATTTTAATGAACTGGGCGATGAACCTGCAATGAGCGATGATCCTGAAACCTGGCCGTATCGCTGGCCGGATCAGCCTGAATATTATGATAAAAAAACAGGCCGTGCTGTCTGGAACGGGTGGAGGGGTAAAGGGATAATTCAGGCTGATCTTGAAACATATTTTGTTTTCGATGATGACCCTGATGAGGAGTGGAATTTTTATCCGGATCCGGATAATCCTGAAAGGCGCGGACTTGGTCTTGAAGTGGCCACCCGCCTTTTTCAATGGGATCATGTTCTTGCAGAAGACTGTATTTTTGCTATATACTTTATTACCAATGAAGGAAAAACCGACTACGACAGCACATACTACACTTTCTATATTGATTGGGGAGTAGGAGGTACTGACGATTCATCAGATGATACAGGCGACTATGAAACAGTGCTGGATATTGCCTATGCCTATGATTTTAACGGCCTGGGTTCTCCCGGCCAGTGGGGGCCTGTAGGTGTTGCAGGGTTTGCATTCCTCGAAAGCCCCGGTTTATCCAATGACAGCAGGGATAATGATCAGGATGGTGTTATAGACGAGCGGCGCGACAGCGGCCCCGGAGTCTGGCTTGGATCACCGCCTTACGGTGTTTCCAATGAGAAAGATTTCAAACGTTTTTATAACAGAGACCCGAAAGCTCACTGGTCAGGCGATGAAGATCAGGACTGGCGGAAATATGAAGACTCTAATGAAAACGGACGATGGGATAAGGGTGAGGCTCTTCATGATGATGTAGGTGCAGATGGCTTGGGTCCCTTTTCAGCAGGCTATCCGGGCCCGGATCAGGGAGAGGCAGACGGCAAACCAACAGAAGGCGAACCCAATTTTGATTATCTTGATAAGGATGAATCGGATCAGATCGGCCTGACAGGTTTTGCTATTTTCCCTGTTCACACCTATGAACTTCACAATGAGAAACAGAACTGGAAAGTTTTCAGCAGTGCACTTCCTCCAAGAGAAGGCCTGCAGGTAACAGCCAATCTTGGTATGTTTTTCTCTTCCGGCCCCTTTGAAGTAAAAGCCGGACAGACTGAAAACTACTCCATGGCTCTTCTCTTCGGAGAGGATATGGTTGACCCTGATCCTGCAATCGGCGCTCATCTCGGTGATTTGGCGCCTACCAAAAAGGCAGTACAGTCAATCTATAATGCAGATTATACTTTTGCAGTCCCTCCTGATAAACCGACTCTTAAAGTTATTCCGGGAGATGGGAAGGTAACTCTGATATGGAATTCCAAGTCGGAAGATTCGTATGACCCGTTTCTTCAGGAGTATGATTTTGAAGGATACCGTGTTTACCGCGCAACTGATCCTGAACTTTACGAGACCCGTGTTATAACCGATGGTTACGGACGGCTTACATACCGTAAACCTATTGCCCAGTTTGACCTCAAGGACGGAATCAAAGGGCTGCATCCGATAGATGTCTACGGGGCCCATTTTGATCTCGGCAATGATACGGGACTTCGCCACATGTATGTTGATAAAGACGTTAAAAACGGCCAGACCTACTACTATGCACTTGTTGCTTATGATCGGGGATATATTGATACTACAAGCTCAGGCAGCAATCTTGGTATTTCTCCTTCGGAATGCGCCAGTGTTATTAAGCAGGATGTGTCAGGAAATATAGAAGTGGACATTAACACAGCAGTAGTTACGCCAAACACGCGTGCAATCGGATATATTGCTCCGAAACTGGAAAACGGGCTTGTTCATACGGGGCCTGCAACAGGAAGTGTTGACCTGCAGTTTGTTTATGAAGACTCTGTTCTTGACGGACACTCTTATGAGCTGGTTTTCTCCGATTCAGCCAGGTTTCACAATTCAGATACTTCTTATTACCGGCTTTTTGATGTGACAGACGGGGATTCCGTTCTGCTGGTTGGCCCTGCAGAATTTACAGAATCTGCGGAAAGCCCGATTATTGACGGAATGGTTCTAACTATTGACAATGATGAGACTGTGGAAATTAATCCCGATTCAACAGGATGGATTAACGGAAACTGCAATTATCGTGTTACAATAGATTTTGACCCGCGCTTTACAAGCGAGACAAATAAGACATTTAATATTAATTTTTCGAATTCTGCGGATTATGAGATCAGGTTTTACGACAGTATAGCAGACACGTCCAATTCCGGGAATCTCGGTTATCCTGAAGTGCCCGTATATTTTTCTGTGTACAATCTAACAGATGATAAACCTGCTAAATTTTTGTTTCGTGATATGGTACCTGATAATACACTTACACCTGACACCACAGAATCGATCATGATTTATGAAGATAATCCCAGTACAACATTCAAAATCAGCACGACCTGGAGAGTTTCGTTTAGGACTGATACTTTGAAGCCTGAAATAATTCCGCCTCAGCCGGGAGATGTTTATCGGATTTCTACACTAAAACCATTCCGTACCGGTGATGTAATCCGTTTTGATGTAAAGGGAAGGCGTTTTGATCAGCAGACAGCCAAATCGGATATGGACAAAATTTCTGTGGTGCCAAATCCATACGTGGCTGCTGCTTCGTGGGAAGCTAAGAGCCCGTACAGGTTCGGAAGAGGAGACAGGCGTATCTGGTTTACCAATCTGCCTGAAGAGTGCACTATCAGAATCTATACTGTGCGGGGGTATCTCGTAGACACAATTGAGCATTACGGAACAAACAGAGAGGGCGCCGAGTCGTGGGATCTGGTTTCCAAAGACGGAATGGACATTGCGTACGGAATCTATATTTTCCATGTGGATGCGCCCGGTATTGGTGAAAAGATCGGCAAATTTGCTGTGATTAAATAGAGTAAGGGAGACGTTTAACATGAAAAAACTGATCATGTTTTTTATCTGTCTGGGTTTTGCTGCAACTGCATCCGGCCAGTTTGTAAGCGATGTCTCCAAGGTTGGAGTCACGGCAGCCCCGTTTCTTGAAATACGCGTAGGGGCCAGGGCTATTGCCATGGGCAGTGCATTTGTCGGCACTGCTGATGATGCAAGCGCTCTGTACTGGAATCCGGCAGGAATTGCTAAATTAAACAGGCCCGAGGCTATTCTTGTTCATACGAAATGGATTGCGGACATCAGCTTTGACTACGTTGGCCTGGTATTGCCAATCGGCAGTTTTGGCACTTTGGGAGCATCTGTAACTTCATTGAGCATGGATGATATGATGGTTAAGACAGTTGATCAGCCTAATGGAACAGGCGAGTATTTCGGAGCAGGCGATATTGCAATGGCCCTGACTTATGCCTTTAATGTTACAGACCGCTTATCAATTGGTTTTACAGGAAAGTATATTCAGCAGCATATCTGGAACGAGAGCGCATGGGGCGTAGGTTTTGATATTGGCACACTCTTTACAACAGGGTTCCGGGGGATGAGAATCGGAGCAACTCTTTCAAATTTTGGTACTGATATGAAAATGTCCGGAAAAGACCTTCTGGTCTATCACGATATAGATGAAAGTATTGACGGAAACAATGACAGGATTTTTGCGGAACTTAAGACTGAAACCTGGCCTCTATCTCTGAATTTCCAAATTGGCGTTGCTATGGAAGTTCTTAATAATGAAGTACACCGCATAACTTTAGCCTCTGATGCACTGCATCCGAGCGACAATACAGAATCCATTAATGTAGGCATGGAATATGCTTTGAGAGAAATGTTTTTTTTCCGCGCAGGATATCAGACCCTATTTATGCGCGACACAGAAGAGGGGCTTACTCTCGGCGGGGGGATTAACATGAAATTCATGAGAGGCCTTAAGCTCAGGCTTGATTATGCCTATGCTGATTTCGGACGGCTTCAGAATGCACAGCAATTAACATTGAGAATACAGTTTTAGGATGAGTTTAATTTATGATTTTTAAAATAATTGAAGATTCTTTTAAAAGAAAAAGAATGATCAGAAAACTTCTGCCTGTTTATATTTGTCTTCTCATTAGTTTCCTGATTATCCTGTTTGGTTCATGCCAGTCAGGAGGGAATCATTCGGGATCAGGGGAGATGATCTACTGGTCATCCAATAATCAGGATGAAATCAATCTTGCGAGAGAGGTTGTTGCCGAGTGGAATTCCCTCCATCCTGATATGAAAGTGAAACATCAGCCTGTGCCTGAAGGTGAGTCCAGCGAAGAGGTGATTCTCGCTGCAGTGGTGGGAAAGACAACACCTGACATTTATTCAAATATGTGGCCGGGAGATGTTGCCTCTTATGTACGTGCACACCAGCTTGTTAATTTTGACGGGTTTGCTGATTTTGATTCTGTGGCCTCTGATAGATACAGCAGTGACATTATTGAGCAGTCACGGTCAAAGAACGGACATATTTATCAGATTCTCTGGAAAACTAATCCTGTGATGCTGATTTTTAACACAACAATGTTTAAAGATGCAGGTGTAGCTGAGCCCGGAACATACTCTGAATATCTCGAAGCAGGCAGAAGAATCAGCCGTGATACTAACGGTGACGGCTATGTGGACAGATGGGTAGGTATTGCAGGTATCCGGGCAAGGTGGAGAGACAGGCTTTTTGATTTTTACCCTCTCTATATTGCGGCATCCGGCGGTAAAACCCTTTTGGAAAACGGAAAGGTGGCCTTTGACAATAAGTACGCTGTGGGCGTTTTTAAATTCTATCGTGATATTTATAAAAACAACTATTTCCCGAAAGAATTTACAACCGGACGCAGGGATTTTTTCCTGTCAGGATTGGTAGGTTCCAGAGTGGTCGGGCCGTGGGAAATCGTACATACTGAAAAGTTTAAATCTAAAGATTTTCATTATGACTTTATCCATGTGCCGGTTCCGGACAGCACACGGAAACCGATCTATACTTATGGAGATATGAAAAGTATTGTTATTTTTAAAAATTCAAAGCACCCCCGCGAAGCATGGAAATTTATCCAGTTCATGATTAACAGGGAGAATGACCTGAGGCTTTTGAAATTGGCTACTCAGCTACCCTTACGGCATGATATACTTAAGGACCCTTTTTACAAAAAGTATTTTAAAAATCATCCTAAAATGATTAAATTTGCCCTGCAGGAGAAATATATTAAAAATGTGGATGAATCGCCGACACTGAAAGAGGTGTTTGACGCTATTTCTCAGGAGTTTGAAGCATGTGTAGTTTACGGAGCCAAAACGCCTGAACAGGCAGTTCATGATGCAGCGGTTCGAGCAAGACTGGTTCTGGAATAGAGGAGTTAATGGTTTGAAAAAGAGCAGGATCGGATACCTTTTTGTTTCGCCATATCTTATTCATTTTATAGTATTTATTGCATTCCCTTTAATGTTTTCGTTTATCCTTGTTTTTCACCGCTGGGATATTCTTTCATCTATGAAATGGGTGGGGCTTGATAATATTCGAAAGCTCATGCATGATGAGCTTTTTTTTAAATCAATTTATAATACATTGATTTTTCTGATCATTCACATACCGCTTCAGATTATATTTGCGCTGTTTATCGCAGAACTTCTCAATCAGAGCATCAGATTTAAAGGATTTTTCAGAGCGGCGTTTTTTCTGCCTGTTGTCATATCCGGGGTGGTCATATCCCTGTTGTGGAGCCAGCTTTTTGCTCAGGATACAGGTATGCTCAATATTATTCTGACCCGTATCGGCCTTGACCGGGTTCCATGGATTACGAGTCCGAGAATGGCAATGCCGTCTATTGCTATTGTGGCTACATGGAAAAATGTAGGGTTATACATAGTACTGTTTCTTGTAGGGCTGCAGGGTGTGCCGAGAAACCTCTACGAGGCAGCGGATCTGGAGGGGGCGAGCCAGTGGCAGAAGTTCCGATACATCACTCTCCCGATGATCAACCCTACCATGTTTATGGTAGTTGTACTATCCACAATTGGAGGATTTTCTCTGTTCATTGAGCCTGTTATAATTACAGGCGGAGGCCCGATGAACAGTACACTCTCTGCAATGATGTATATTTACAAGCAGGGGTTTAATTTTTACCATATGGGATATGCTGCAACATTGGGGTTCTTCTTTGCGATTATTGTTCTCGCTGTAATCATTCTGCAGAGAAAGTTTGTGGAGAAGGATGTACAATACTAATCATTCAGAGGAATGTTTTTGATGAGAAAACCGCTTATATACACAATTCTTATAGTTTTTGTAGTATTTTCAATATATCCTTTTTTATGGATGGCAGTATCTACCATTCGGCCGGAGTCGGAGATCGGTGCCTTGGGGTTAATTCCTTCGAGTGTTACTCTAAATCATTACAAAGAGGTGATTCACAAGATTCCTATATTCAGGGCTCTTCTGAACAGCCTGATTGTTGCGGGGTCAGTTACAGCGGGTGTTTTGATTTTCGGATCTATGGTGGGATATGCATTGTCCCGGCTTAGATTCAGAGGCAGAAACCTTATTTTTATGGTAATCATTTTTACAATGACGCTGCCCTTTCAGATTACGCTGATTCCGCTCTATGTTCTAATGGTTAAGTTTCACTGGGTTAACAGCTATCTTTCACTGATTGTTCCATACATGCTGTCAGGATTCAGCATTCTGCTGTTCCGGCAGTATTTTATGACACTGCCCCAGGATCTCATTGATGCTGCCCGTATAGACGGCTGCAGCGAGTTGTGGATTTTGTTCAGAGTACTATGGCCCAATTCCGTGCCTGCGCTGATTACTGTCGGTATCCTGACATTTATGGCATCGTGGAATGAAGTGCTTTGGCCGTTAATTGTGATACGTGACAGGGCCATGATGACCATGCCCCAGATTGTAACAATTTTTCAGATTGGAGGCCAGGCTGAAGCAAGGCTTGGAGTCAAACTTGCCGCTGCCATGCTGCTTGCACTGCCTGTGATTCTGGCATACAGTTTTTTCCAGAAGTACTTTATTTCGAGTATGGCGACTTCAGGATTGAAAGAATAAGGATAAAGGATAAAATGAAAAGATTGTGTACTTTATTCATTGTTGCTGGAATGTTAATTGTTGGTTGTCAGAATGGGGTAAATCCATATTTTCAGTCTCAGTTGATTAATCTTAATCATCTTAATCATCTTTGTGAGGATGTGGTTATTAATGGAGATTCGGTCTCAATTGTGCATATCTATGCGAATTATCCTGAGTACAATTGGGTTGATGCAGGGCAGGAAGGCATTGCCTGCGTGGATGATGGCGCAAGAGCTGCAGTTGTCTATTTACATTATTATGAGCTGTCAGGAAATGTCTTTGCTTTGAACAGGGCAAGAAAACTGCTTAATTTTGTTATGGCTCTGCAAAGTGATGACGGGGAATTTTACAATTTTATAAATTCTGATTATACAATTAACAAAACCGGCAGGACAAGCCGCAAATCATTTGATTTTTGGGCTGCAAGAGGCTATTGGGCCTTAGCGCGGGGATACAGTACATTCTGGGATGTGGATGAGGAATATGCCTCTTTGTTAAAAGATCGGTTCCTGAGATGCAAGCTGCCCCTTCGCAAATTATTGAAAAGATACGGAGAGTATGAATCAATAAATGGAAGAGAGTACCCTTTGTGGATGATAAATAATTTTGGGAGTGATGCTGTATCTGAATTTCTTCTCGGTATGGCGCAGTATCTCCGCATGGAAAAGGATACTGAACTTGAAGGCATGACTGAAAAATTGGTCAGAGGTGTGCTGGATATGCAGCTTGGCGATGATGAAAAATATCCCGGCGTTTTCCTCTCCTGGAAGGGTGTTTGGCATGCATACGCTAATTGCCAGGTTCAGGCATTGGCTGAACTTTCACGGATTATGGATAAGCCTGCTTGGCTGAATGCAGCGCAAAAAGAGGCGGATCTGTTCTATCCGAAGCTGATCAAACGCGGTAATCTGTACTCAATAAAGATGGAAAAAATACCGGAAATAAAGACATTCCCTGTTATTGCCTATGGCGTACGCCCTGTTGTTTCAGGGCTTATCAACCTGTCCGAGGCTACCGGGGACAGGACATATAGTGTAAGTGCCGGCCTTGCTGCCGCCTGGTTTTTCGGCAGGAACAGGTTAAAAGCTGTTATGTATGATGTAAACACAGGCCGCTGTTTTGACGGAATAAATGATTTTAAAAACATAAATCTTAATTCAGGAGCCGAATCAACTATTGAAGCTCTGATGAGTCTTCTGGATGTTGCAAGTCATCCAAAAGCTTTTGAAGAATTTGACAAATGGAAAAAAGAAAACGGAAAACCAAATAGAGGAAATTTTTCTTCTGATGACTGACAAGAAAAAACCGGAAAGCAATATACGTAAATTTGATCTAACCGGAGAGTGGCGTTTCCGTTTGGGAAAGCCTAATCATATTGAATCTCCGGTGAATGAAAACCCTGAACAGTGGATGAAAGCAGAAGTACCCGGTACAGTTCACACTGACCTGATGGCTCTTAAAAAAATTCCCGATCCCTTTTTCGGGGACAATGAGTATAAAGTTCAGTGGGTGGGTGAGGCTGACTGGGAATATTGCCGGACATTTAATATATCCCGGGATTATCTGGAGCAGCAGAGTATTGATCTTATATGTGAAGGCCTTGATACTCTATCAACAATTTTTATAAATGATAAAGAGGTTGGTAAAACACGCAACATGTTTATCACACACGGTTTTCCGGTTAAGAAATTTTTAAAACCGGGTGAGAATGAAATACGTATCTATTTTGACTCACCCCTTGTTTACACAAGAGAGATGGAAAAACAGTACGGAAAATTGACGGAAACACGCCATTCTCATCGTATGTATCTGCGTAAGGCCCAATACTCTTTCGGATGGGACTGGGGGCCTATGCTTCCCACATCAGGAATCTGGCGCTCCATATATCTTGAAGCATTTGACAGTATTCGAA
>JAGGVB010000022.1 GCA_021158245.1 bacterium
ACTGATTCTATTTCTCTGCGTGCTGTTTTTTTTGACTGCTTAACTGCAAAAAATGTATAAGAAAAACCTGCGAGAAAAATCCCGATAAAAAGGCCCGATATCAGCCATCCCCATGAAATTTTATGAACTAGAGCAAATTGCTTTTCAATATTATAGAGAAAAACACCCGGAGGCCCTTCTGCAAGGAGTAATTTATCTTTTCCAAAGCCCTGATTAACTATACAATTTTCCAAAATCACAAGATTTTTGTCAACATATGCCAACAGTTCTATTTTTTGACTTAACATTAGAATAACTGAACGGCCCCTGAATGCTCCTGAAACAAAAATCTCTTTTTCTCCGTCATTATTAAAATCAGCAACTACTATTCTGCCCGGGGAAAATTGTATAAATTTTCTGAATTTAATAATATCAAGATTATGGTTTCTTAATTCTATTCTTCCGTCATCCCAGCCTATAATTACATCATCCTTACCGTCTCTGTCAATATCTGTGAATCCAAGATTTCCAGCCTGAGTTTTCGCTATAGAAATTTTCGGGCCGAAATTTCCTGTTACAGGGTTCCATACAGCAATAAAATCAGCTTCTGCAGGAATGCCGTGGCCTGTAAAAGAAACCATTAATTCTTTGCTTCCGTCTCCGTCCAGATCGCGTGCATAAACAGTTGTACTTGTAAACTCTCCGCCGATAACCTGGGACTTAAGGCATTTACCTGCGGAATCAAGAACAGTAAGGTATGAATGTGAATCATCTGTTCCGTTTATCTTAACTCCTCCTCCGTTTGCAGGCGCGTTTGAACCTATGATGATTTCTCTCTTACTGTCTCCATTAATATCATTTATCAGTAATGAAGTAGGTACAAATCCTGTATTATACTTCCACAGAAATTTATTATTTTTTAAATCAAATGCATAGATTCCCCTGGGTTTAAATCCGTAATCAGTTTCAATAGTAATTATAATATCTGACGTTCCGTCTCCGTTAATATCCATAAAAGCTCTTGCATATACAACTGATTCCCATTTCCCTTTTATTCCATAGGGTTTCTCAGCACATAAAATAGAATGGAGGGTCCGGCCTTCTGAATCGATAATATGCAGATAAACCGCATCAGGCCTGAGTTCGGACAAAAATATCTCTTTAATTCCGTCATTATTTACATCAAAATTTTTATCAGAAACAGAAAGAGCTGTACTGCCGTAATAATTCTTCTGGAATTTTACCGCCTGAGGGTAAAGGCCTCCAATACTTATATAATTAGGTGAAAAAGATTTTTCATATCCGCAGGATATCATAAGCAGTTTATCAGTTCCATTTTCGGTACAATTTATTGGGAAAAACCTTTCAGTAATTGACTCATTATTGAAAGACAATGATCTTGTTACAACAAACTTATACGGAAGGCAGTCAGGCTTGATTTCAGAAAAATCAACAGATGGCAGTTCGGTTTTTTGAGCGGCTTGAGAATATGCAGAAAGAAAAAAACAATATAAAAAACAGAAAAACAGAAAAAAAACATTACGAATTCTCATGAAATTATTCTCCGTTAAGCATATCACATAAACAGTTCGTAAAACAAAAACAGTGATAGAATGGCCAATAATAGCATTACATGAATTGAGCTGTTTTTACTGTGAAGAATGATAATATCAATGAATATAATAAAAAAAATCGGATTTGTCGAGGAAATATTACGCCCCGGTTTTTACGGGGCGGGGAATGGATTTAATCCGGCATGATTTTATAAAAGGCTTACGCCTTAAATCCGTATTCATTTTCACAAAGCTGAGTATGATTGAATTTAATCCGGCAGTTGCCGGTTTCATGGTGGATGGGATGAGCAGTGCTTGCATGGGACATCATGGTATAGCATGGGCTGAAATGGGGTGGTATGGGATAGTATGGGCTGGGTTGGGTATGGATTAAAATTGTGTAAATTTCAAGTTATACTTGACATTTACACAGAATATGTGTAAAATTATTCATGATCAGAAGAGAAATAACAGATGAGCTGAAAGAAGCGGCAGCAGAATACCCTGTTGTAACTATTACAGGCCCCCGCCAGTCAGGTAAAACAACTCTTGCACAAATGACATTTCCGCATAAATATTACATCTCCCTTGAAGATCCTGATATCCGCCTTGCCGCAGAACTCGATCCCCGCGGCTTCTTATCCGATATGCCACACGGCGCAATTATTGACGAAATTCAATACGTACCTCAGTTATTGTCATACATTCAAAGTATTGTTGATAAAAAAGATGATGCAGGAGTATTTATTTTAACCGGAAGCCACCAGCCTGCACTGCATCAGGCTGTAAGCCAGTCACTTGCAGGACGGACAGCGGTCCTGACTCTGCTTCCTTTTTCGTGTAATGAGATATCAGAATACGGCAATAACTATAATTCTTTTAATTTAATAGTTAAAGGTATGTTTCCACGAATACATGAGAAAAAACTTAAACAGCAACGTTTTTACAGCGGTTACTTTCAAACTTATATTGAGCGGGATGTCAGAGCTCTTATTCAGCTTAAAGATCTCAGACAGTTTCAGCAGTTTATGAAGCTCCTTGCAGGAAGAATCGGGCAGATTGTAAATTTTTCGGCTTTAAGCAATGATGTAGGAGTATCATCAACAACAATTAAAAACTGGATCAGTGTATTAAAAGCATCTTACGTACTTTTCGAACTTCCGCCTTTTTTCCCGAATATCAGGAAAAGGGTTGTTAAATCTCCTAAGATTTATTTTACAGATACAGGGCTGGCCTGCTATTTATGTAATATTTCAACTGAATCACAGTTAAATCGAGATCCTCTACGCGGAGGTTTGTACGAAAATTTTATTATTCTGGAATTTATTAAAGCTGCTTATAATAAGGGCATTTTACCTGAATTTTATTTTTACAGAGATTCTCATGGGAATGAAGTTGATTTAATAATAAAGAAACAAAACCAGTTAATTCCCATTGAGATTAAATCAGCGGAGACTTTTACAAAGGATTTTTTAAAGGGAATAAAACATTTTCAAAAATTATTTCCAGAGATTTACAAAAACGGGTTTGTATTATACAATGGCGAACAGGAATATACTGTAGAAAAAAATAGAATTTTAAATCCCGTAAGCAAGTTTAATTTCTTCAACGACCTTATCAGGCAAATAAATTAAAGATGAAAGGCTTACGCCTTAATTCCTTATTATACTATTCCAGATATCTCCTCACCATATCAAGCACAGCAGAACATGAACGTTCTTTATTAACAAGCCGGTCTTCCCCGAAAAAATGCTCTTCACACTCCTCAAAATCTTCAGTGGATATTGCAGTATAA
>JAGGVB010000023.1 GCA_021158245.1 bacterium
CCATAGCTTTTATTGCGTAACTTGCTTCAGGTTCGCGCAGAATAACAGTTTCCGCTTTACCTGTAATAAAATCTCTGTAAATTATTTCAGGCCGTCCGAAAGGCTCTCCGAAAACAAGTTTGAAATCATCGGGATTAAGCCCTTTTGCCCTGATTATGTAATTGGTAATTTTTGCGGGAGGAGCCTCCTCAAAAAGAGGCGTGTATATTTTTTTTCCACTCAGATCCTTTAAATTTTTTGCATTATGGTCTCTTGTGAGAATGTAAAAATTATCCCATACAAACATGGCAGGCAGTTTAACGTCAACATCCTTTAGTTTAACAGATGTAATAAGTGCTGAAAAACTTATATCAGCTTTGCCGTTTACTATCCAGCCGAGGTGCTTTTCCGTTTCTTCCCAGACTTTCAGCTCTTTTATTGTAATGCTGCTACGAATTTTTTCAGACTGAAGCAGACGCATGATTACAGGATATGCAACAGGTGTTGCAGATTGAATTACAACAGACGGTTTGTCCTTGTCCTCGGAGGATTTATTTTTTTGAATCTGTTTCTTGTGGAAGTAAACCCTTACTTCATTGGGAGTTTTCTTTTCCGTTATACTTTCAAATCCCATCTCGTTCAGCATATTGATTAGCGGGAATGGTTCGAATTGCTGAACAAGTACAAATCCGCCGTCTTCTTCAATGCCGTAAGCCTTTTTTATGATTATGTCAAAGGGATCAGTCATCATTGATCTTACGTCAAGTACATCGAATTCTTCCTTTCTGTCTTTCCAGTCAAGTTTCTGCTCCTTTTGAGGGTTAAATATTGATACTCGGTACTCTTTGTTTTGTTCGATGCTGTATTTGAAATTCAACCCCTCGGCAGTTTTAAGCACAAGATCAGGCTTGTCAACTGAGATTATTACAATGTTCTGTTCAGGCAGGATGTGAGATATTTTTTGGATTAATTCGGGGGCAGTGTCATTGTTATAGATGTATCTCTCGCTGCTTTCTTCCCATGTAATTTCTTCACCTGTCAGAATATCTTCGGTCTGGTTTTTGGATATACACTCTGGCATTGATGCAGCAAGTTTTTTATCGGTACCTATTGCCTTGTTCAAAGTATGCAGAATTTCACATATAGACATTCCGGATAGCCTGGCTGCATCTTCGAATGTCGCAAATCTTGCGAGAGTATTGTACATTGCAGGATTCTGAAGTTTTCTGAATTTTGGCGACAGATCAAAAAGTATCTGTTTTAGCTGCGGATGTTTGTCCAGAGTCGCTTTGATATTGGATTTTGACAAAACAGGCGTAATATTACTGTCGCCCTGCTCGGAAGAGATGGCGTTTACAGGGCAGACCTTCATTGCCTGCTTGCATAGTTTAATCTCTTCTTCATTTTCCGGCTGTTTTTTAACAAATGCCTTACTCCCTGACATCCCCCAATTGTCTTGTGCAACATTTACACATGCTTTACAGCCTATGCATTCGTTTGATATTTTAAATGTAATATTTTCCATGACATTCCACCGTAAGTTTAATTTTCAAGCCTTTGCTTTTACTGAAATTTCTGTAGCCAAGATATGATTTTTTTTTAAAAATAGCAATTAAGATATGTCGCTGACGATAAAGTTGTAAAGTTATAAAGGCTATAAAGTTTTAAAGTTAAAAGGGAATAGTGAACAGGCCCAGCATCCCCTCTCCTTTTTTTCTCGCAATGTACGCAACGAACGCAAAGAAAAAAATATATTTTATCCCCGCCCATCCTGGTTTTCTCCCGATTTATCGGGATGCGGGAAATACAGAAAATTCAGTAACTAACAGATGTCATTACCGCGGAAGCGGGAATCCATTTTCAAAAATCCCGATCCGACTATCATATATTTTTTGAGTAGCAGGGACTAACAAAGCAAAAAAAGGCCGGCTGCCGGAAATCTCAACTGTTGTTTATATTTCATGTTTTAGTTTTTCCCGAATTTGATTTAGTCTATATTTTATTTTATGCAGAATCTTCCCGGGTAAAAACAGGATTTGTATCAATCTTCCGTGTTGGCAGCAGGCATGGAATAAGTATCAGGAGAAACCCTGCAAACAGGGCAAGAATCCCGCCGCTCAATGAGATAAGAAAAATATTTGTCCGTTTTATCTTTTATCCTTGTATTTAATACAGGCCGAAGAAGCCTCCGGCTTGCATTAATCCAATTATTTACATGTTTATAACTTTTTACGTTGAAGATGTTTTATTGCTCTTTGCATGCTCTTTTTTATCCTTTTATCCGTCTCTTTTTCAGTGGCTTTTTTGAATGCTTCAATTACTTCCGGTTTGTTAATTTTTCTCAGGGTGGAAATTGTCCGCAGCTTAATCCATCTTGAAGAGTCGCTAAGATTTGAAATCAGATAGTCAACAACTTCCGGATGTGTTTTGCCATATTTTGACACTGCACTAATTACAGCCGTACGCAGCCTGCCGGGATTTTCGGAAGTCCCGTATTTGAGAATTTCGCCAACCATTCCAGGACATTCAAGTTTTGAAAATGCTCTGATTGCAGCACTTCTGATTTTGTCGTTGAATGAGTTCATTGCAAGAGCTTTTTTAATAACAGGCAGAGCTTTTGCGGTATCCAGCTGAGCAATTGCCCTGATTGATGAACCTATCACGTATAAACTGGAATCAGCAGCAAAAATTTGCTGAATAAACGGAACAAGGGAAGCATCCTTGTATTTGGCAAGAGCAGAAACAGCTGAGGCTCTTACTTTACTGTCATGGTCGTGAGCTGCTTTTTTTAATTCTTCTATTGCCCATTTGGGACGCACTTCCCCCAAGAATCGTGCTGTATTGTTTCTCACTGTACTAAAGCTGTCATTAATCATACTTAATGCAGCGGCTTTTTGTACATCAGGATCGTCTTTATATTTTTTCTGTAACTTGTTTAAGGCTTCAATCCTATCTATTCCTCTGTCAGCATGTGCCAGTTGGAACAGATACTCAGCTTTGCTTTTATTGAATTTAATGGTTTTTAAGATGTTATTTCCCGGATCAAAAAGTACAAGTTCCGGTTTTGCTTTGCATTTTATCAGGATTGTTGTGTCTGCAGCAGCAATGCATATCTTTTCCGGTTTTTTCTGAGAGCCTGTAAATACTTCAATCTTTACAGGCATACGGAAAGTTGTAGTCAGAGGTTCTTTTATCTGCTTCTGCTGAATGCGGAGGGAAATGGTTTTTAAAGAGTCAATCCATGATTGATTAACAACATATTTTGGGTAGCCTGCATAATAAACCCATTCGTTAAAAAACCAGTGTAAATTTTTATTGGTTGCTTCTTCAAAAGCTTTTTCCAGGTCATCCGATCCAACTACTTTTCCGGCGTTTACAACCCCATATAGATGGATTCCTTTCCAGAACAGCTCGTCACCGAGTACATAGCGCAGCATGTGAAGGACCCATGCCCCTTTCTGGTATGAATGGCGGTCTAACATCTGTCCGTGGTTTTGGAATTTAAGCCCTGCAAGAGAACGCCTGTACGTTGTGGAGTCTTCCATCATATAAATGTTTTTATAACTGGACATTTCATAATCAAATGCATCTCTGCCAAGAGTGTGCTCTTTCCAAAGAGCTTCAAAGTATGTTGCAAAACCTTCGTTTAACCATACGCTCGGCCAGTCATGGCATGTTAAAAGATCTCCCCACCATTGATGGGCAAGTTCGTGTGAAATAAGAGATTCTGCTGTACGGTCGATATTGTTCTGTTTGTCTGTCAGAGAGCCTGAAGTGAGTGTCGTTGCGGAAATATTCTCCATTCCGCCGTACATGAATTTATCAACAACAGTCTGGGCATATTTTGAATAGGGATATTCAATGCCGATTTTATCTGAGAAGAATTTTATCATGTCAGGGGTCTTGCTGAAAGTGGCCTTGACATATTTTTCCTGATCAGGATGGACATAGTACTGAACCGGAATCTTCTTGTAGTAGTCTTCAAACTTTTTGTAATTGCCTGCAACAAAAGAGGTCAGGTATGTTACGTGCGGAATATCAATCTTCCAGTGGAATGTTCTTGTGGAATCCTGTTTATTTTCAATGACATTTATCAGTTTACCGTTTGAGATTGCAATATTGGGTTTCTTTGTTGTTATGAACATTTCGCTTGTTGCTCTGTCATTGGGGAAATCCCAACATGGAAACCAGTAGTGGTTTTCCTCTTCCTCCCCCTGAGTGTATATTTCAAAATGTGGATTTTTAGAATTTTTGTCCGGAAGCACAAAATAGAGGCCTTTTTTTGCATCAGTGACATTGTAAATAATTGATATTTTTACAGTATCGGAAGATAGATAGCTTCTGTTGAGGAATATGATTAATTTATCAGAAGTTTTGCGGAATTTCAGGCCTTTCCCTGTTGGAAGCTTTACAGATTCAATTTTCATTTCTGCAGCATCAAGAACAACGGAATCAAGTTTTGCTTTAATGGGAGACAAGCTTATGAATTCTTTACCGTAAAGAGTTTTCTGCTCCGGATTAAAGGAAATATGCAGAGTGTAGTTGATAACTGAGAAGTCTCTTTCCGGTGCGTGGTGAATAGTACCTTTTATCTCGTGGATGTCTGCAAAAAGCAGTGATGCAGAGAAGACAGCAAGTAAGAATATAGCTGAATACAGCATAGAAAACAACTTGAAACGCCGGTTCATCTTAAAACCTCCTTTGTAAATTTTTTTATTTAGGCGGAATAATTTCCGAGGTATATATTTTACAAATATATATCTTAAATGTCTACGATTATTTATCGGAATTGTTGCATTAATTTACTTTTCAATTGTATGAAAATATGTGGGCCCTTTTTCTTGTGATTGGTGCTCAACAATTTAAAAGGAGATTGCCATTTTTCATATACTTTTTAACATAACATCTGTGTTGAAATATATAGGTAATTATAACCAAATCTTGCATGTAAGAAAGAGATTATGATAATAAAATGGCCAGATTCAGTTTAAAGATAGTCTAACTTTTATTATTTTCGGTACGACACTTTTTTCAAAAAAAAGTGCCCAAAAAACGCCGGCTGCTGCAAATATCCTAAAAATGTCAAAAAGCTCTCTGAATCAAATAAACCCGTCCTGATTTCTTTATCTGATTGTAAATATAGTAAAATCGGGACTCAAACAGAATTTGATTCCGGGCGTTCGCTTTTTAACATTTTTTTAACGGAGATTAGCAGATGCCGGCATTCCCTGCCAACCATTTTTGTAAAATCATTGTATTGTATTTTATTAGCCTAAATTTAATATTCCTGTACATTACCAACTCATTTCAAAATAGAAACGAATATAAATAATTCTCTCCCGGGATTGAATAAAATCTTGTAATATACCTGATTTTTTATTACTTTTACAGGATTGTCTGAAACAGTTTTTTATTACTATATCTGTTTCATTGATAAATCATAAATAAATCAGGTATTCAAATAGAAGGAATATTTATGTGTCTTGCGGTTCCCATGCAATTGGAAGAGGTTGATGGTGATAAAGGAATTGTTACAATAGGCGGAGCAAAAAGAGAGATTGGGCTTCACTTACTTCCTGATTCAAAGATCGGAGATTTTGTGCTTGTCCATGCAGGCTTTGCCATACAGAAGATTGACGAGAAAGAGGCCATGGAGACGCTTGAACTGTTCAGACAAATGGAGAGGCTGGCGTGAAGTATGTGGATGAGTTCCGCAGGCAGGGCCCGGCAGAGGCACTTGCCAAAAATATAAAAACAATTTCGCGGGACATTCAAATGACTTTTATGGAGGTCTGCGGTACCCACACAATGGCAATAGCACGCAGCGGTATACGCGAGATGCTGCCTCCCAATGTAAAACTGATTTCAGGCCCCGGGTGCCCGGTCTGTGTAACTCCCAATAAGACTATTGACTATGCAATAGCACTGGCCGGACTGCCTGATACTATTATTACGACATTCGGTGATATGATGAGAGTCCCGGGTTCCTATTCAAGCCTCTTAAAAGAACGGTCAAAAAAGAATAATATTCAGGTTGTAACTTCAACAATAGATGCTCTTAACGTTGCACGTACCAATCCTGATAAAAATGTTATTTTTATAGGTGTGGGGTTTGAAACAACTGCTCCGACAATAGCAGCATCAATTGTCATGGCAGAAAATGAAAATATAACAAACTATTTTGTACTTGCAGCACATAAGGTGATGCCTCCTCCCATGGAGGCATTAAGCAGGGGAGATATAAGCCTCAGCGGATATATCTGCCCCGGGCATGTAAGCACTATAATAGGGTCTGAAAGTTATAACTTCCTTGCTGATAAGTACGGGATTGCATGTGTAGTAGCGGGGTTTGAACCTCTTGATATACTTAAGAGTATTGCAATGCTTGCAAAACAGGTATCTGAAAATAATCCTAAAGTGGAAATTGAGTATAAAAGGGCTGTTACTCCAAAGGGAAATGAAGCTGCACAGGCAATTATGAATAAAGTCTTTGAAGAGTGCGACTCCGAGTGGAGGGGAATAGGAATCATTCCGGGCAGCGGGCTTAAAATAAACAGCTCATACATGGATTTTGATGCAGAACTTAAATTCCGGCCAGAACTTCCTCCTGTAAAAGAGGTTAAGGGATGCAGGTGCGGAGAAGTTCTTCAGGGCAAGGTAATACCTCCGGAGTGCCCGTTTTTCGGAAACAAGTGTACTCCGGCAGAACCTCTCGGAGCGTGCATGGTTTCTACAGAAGGGACATGCGCTGCTTTTTATAAATATCTGAGGCATAGATAAATAACAGAGGAATTAATTTTGAACAGCAGCGAAGAATCTTTTATAACTCTTGCTCACGGCGGAGGCGGAACTCTTACTCAGCAGCTTATTGATGATATATTTGTACCTGGTTTTAAGAATAGTTATCTTGAGCCTTTAAATGACAGCGCTCTTCTCCGGGGTGTTTCAGAACGTGCTGCATTTACGACAGACTCATTTACTGTTGATCCCATATTTTTCCCGGGTGGTGATATAGGATATCTTGCAGTCTGCGGTACTGTCAATGATCTTGCTGTTTCAGGAGCAGTACCGAAATTTCTGAGCATCGGAATGATTATTGAAGAGGGGCTTTCGTTCTCAGATTTGAAAAAAATTGTCAGTTCAGTTAAAAAAGCTGCTGATGAGGCAGGAGTAAAAATCGTTACAGGTGATACAAAGGTAGTGGAAAAGGGCAAAGGAGACGGTATTTTTATTAATACTTCGGGAATCGGTATATTCAACCACAATAAAACCTTTATCCCTGCAAATATTCAGCGGGGCGACAAAATTATTGTCAACCGAGATATCGGGTGTCACGGTATGGCTGTTATTACTGCAAGAAAAAATTATGGATTTACAAATAGGGTAAAATCTGATGTTGCGCCGTTAAATCACTTAATCGAAAAAATTATTGAATCAGGTGCTGCAATACGGGTTATGAGGGATGCAACAAGAGGTGGTCTTGCAACTGTACTGAATGAAATAGCAGAAGCAGCACATAAAACTCTGATTGTTGAAGAAAAAGAGATTCCGGTAACAGAGCAGGTACGGGGTGCATGCGAAATTTTAGGGTTTGATCCTGTTTATGTAGCCAATGAAGGTGTTGCAGTTATTTTTACTGCTCCTGAAGATGCCGATGAATTAATTTCTGTTATGAAGAGAGATAAGAACGGGGAAAACAGCAGAATTATCGGAACTGTAGGTGATGAGTCGGATGGTATGGTTGTAATGAACACAACTATAGGAAGCAGCCGTGTTCTGGATCTGTTAACAGGGGAGATGTTACCGAGGATTTGCTGAAATCTTTTTTGTTTTCGGTATCTGTTGTAATGCCTCGTTAAAAAAAGTTTCCCATTGCTTCGGGTTTTCCCTGAATTCAGATAGAGTTTTTGTAAATTGTTCCTGAGAAAAATCATATCTCTTGAATATTATTTTTGATGAATCGATAAATGCAGAATCTGTGAAGCTGTATTTTTCTCTTAGCCGGGCCAGATCAGTGTATACATTCAGAAATTTTATCTGGCCGGAGGTTAAAGAATTTTCGGATTTTTTGGCACATGAAATTAAAAGCAGAAGAAAAGATAAAAAGAGTGTAATTAATCCTTTTCTCATGATAACCCTTTCTGTTTGCATTTAAGAAAGGGAAATTCTTGCAACAAATCAAGGTAAATTTTGGAAGTTAAAAGAAAAATCGGAGTAGTCTGCTGTTCGGCATCCTGGGGAGGCATGGAGATGCTTGCAGTAAAACAGGCGGCAATGCTTGCGCAGAAAGGGCATGATGTATGGTTTATAGGAAAGCCGGATTCCCCTGCTGCAAATGAAGCATTAAAATTAAATTTGCATATAATCCCCGTAGATATTAAAGGGTATTTGAATATACACGCTTTAACAGAGCTGTATAAAATTTTCAGAACGGGCTCTTTTGATATTATTCATGCCCACTATTCAAAAGACTTGTGGTCTGTTGTGCCCGCACTTTATTTTGCCAAAAGCAGGGCCGGTTTGATTCTTACAAAGCACATAGGAACTCAGAAACCAAAGAGGGATTTTCTGCATAAAAAGATTTATAACAGAGTTGATGCGGTTATTGCAATCTCAAAAGTAATTGAAAAAAACATCCTGGACACCCATCCTCTCGTAAGTGATAAAGTAGTATTAATCCCCAACGGCATAGACACGGAAAAGTTTAAGCCAGGGACAAGTTATGATCTCAGGAAGAAATATGGAATACACCGGAAAAATTTTGTAATAGGAATTGCAGGGCGGTTGTCCTGGTGGAAGGGATACAGAGAGTTCCTCCTTATGGCACGTGATGTAATCAGGCAAAATCAGGATGTAATGTTTCTTGCAGTTGGCGGAGCGACAATAGGGGAAGAGAAGGAAGCTGAAGATATAAAGAAATTATGCACATCTCTCGGTATTGATGACAGAGTGATTTTCACAGGATTTCAACATGATACTGCGCAGTTTTACAGAGCAATGGATCTTTTTGTCTATCCTGCTTATGCAGAAGCATTTGGGCTTGTGATAATTGAAGCTATGGCTTCAGGCCTGCCGGTAGTAGCTTCAGACAGTGACGGCATTCCCGAGATTGTAATAAACGGAGAAACAGGTATTCTGGTTCCTCCACGTGATTATAAAAAATTGACTGATACTGTACTTTCTTTGTTGCAAGAATCGAAAAAAATAGGTAAGTTTAAAAATAATGCAAGAAACAGGGTTGAGAATTATTTTTCCTCAGACATGATGATTTCGAATATTGAAAATATATACGAAAAGATAATTCAGGATCGGACAAAAAATGATAGATGACTGGATAGACCTGCACGTTCATACATATTATTCAGATGGTGTGCTTTCACCCGAAGAGGTTGTAACAGCAGCAAAAAAAGCCGGATTAAAGGCTGTGGGCATAGTTGACCATGATACGGTTAACGGACTTGGTGAGGCTGAAAAAGAGGGCGAAAAGCAGGATTTGATAATAGTAGCCGGAACAGAACTGAGCAGTCAGTACAAAGGCATGGATATACACATCCTCGGGTATTGTTTTGACAGAGATAATGAAGAGATGAAGGAATATCTGGAAAAATTTCAGCATGAACGTTTTATTCGTGCAGAAAAAATAGTAAGCAATCTCTCTAAAATTGGTGTGAAAATATCCATTGATGATGTGATAAACAAGGCAAAAGGTAAAAATATAGGGCGGCCTCATATTGCAGACGTACTTTTAGAAAATGGATATGTTGAAAATTTTCAGGAAGCTTTTTACAAATATATCGGATATGGTTCTGATAGTTACGTAGAAAAATATAAAATAACTCCTTTTGATGCAATAAAACTTATTTCAAAAGCAAACGGATTGTCTTTTCTTGCACATCCCGGGCCTTCCATTTCTGACAGTATAATTACCGAGTTTGCCAAAGCCGGACTTGACGGTATTGAGATAGTGCATCCGAGGCACAGTGCAAACAGGACAGCTCATCTGCAGAAACTTGCAAGAAGAATGGATCTTCTTGTTTGCGGCGGATCAGACTGCCATGGAAGGAACAGTGAAATTACTATAGGGCGATATACAGTTCCTTATGCTATTCTTGAAGAGTTTTATGAAACATTAAGAATCAGAAAAGAGGCTATTTAATTTATCATATGTTAAGAGGAGAATTCTATAAAATTTGAAGTTAAGTAGAGTGCTTGTGATAAAACTGCGAGCTATTGGTGATGTTGTTCTAGTTACATCTGTTTTTCCGAATATAAAAAAAACTATGCCTGATACTGTTGTTGATGTACTGGTTGAAGAACCTGCGGCCCCGGTTTTACAGGGGAATCCTTTTGTGGATAATGTAATTATCCTGCCGAGGAAAAAATGGGAAAAGATAAACACAATTTCCGCATGGTTTGAAAGCCTTAAGTTTATCAGGAAATTAAGAAGAAATAATTACGATGCTGTGATTGACCTTTTCGGTAATCCGCGCAGTGCTTTTTTAACTATGGTTTCAGGTGCTAAACAAAGGGTGGGATTTAAATTCAGAGGCAGGTCTCTGGCATATAATCTTAAAGTTGAGCCGCGCGGAGACAGAGTGCATGAGGTTGAGTTTAATCTTGATGCATTAAGGGCAATGGGAATTCCGGTTGAATCAAAGGAACCGCAAATTACAGTATCTGAAAAAGAGTATAGAAAAATTGATGAATGGATAGCAGATTCCGGCCTTTCAGATAAAAAAATAGCAGGAATCCATTCATGGGCAAGCTGGCAGGCAAAAGAGTGGGCTGCTGAAAAATTTATCGAACTGTCTGACAGGATTGTAAATGAACTTGGAATGGAGGTTGTGCTTGTTTGGGGGCCTGGCGAAAAAGATCGTGCAGAAAGGATACAGAAATCGGCTTTGTCAAAGCTGTATCTTGCACCTGCGACAAACTTAAAAGAGCTTGCTGCTTTAATGTCGCGTTTTGATGCGGTTGTTGCAACAGATTCGGGCCCAATGCATATTGCTGCTGCAATGGGTACTCCGACGCTGGGTATTTACGGCCCGACTAACTGGAAACTTCAGGGACCGTTTGGGCCGCAAAACAGGGCTGTATATTTAAAAGGCCTTGAATGCCTCGGGTGTAATCTTACGGAATGTTCAAAAAGAACTTGTATGAAAGATTTATCAGTGGAAATGGTTTTTAATGAATTAAAAGACATGATGAATAAAATCTGATATTGCGGCCTGTTTTTAATCTGAATGTACTGACTAAGTGAAGCAAGAGAGAGTTAATGAAAAACGAATTGGAAAAATATCAGAATATAGATTGTAGGAAATTTAACGGCTATAAACCGTGTGAGCCTGATAAAAAATGTCCGTGTGATGACAGGGAACCGTATGGTACCAGGATTTTGATTGTTAATCTTGATTTTATAGGTGATGTTTTAATGACTACCGCACTTTTACCGGCAATTAAACGCACCTATCCTGAGAGCATAATTCACTGGATTACACGTAAAAATGCTATGCCTGTACTGGAGAACAATCCGTTTATCTTCTGCCTCTGGGAATGGAACAGCGAAAACAGGATGATCTTAAACGAGATGGAGTTTGACATTGTTTTAAACGGGGATAAAAACAGAGACTCGTCTGCGTTTACAGTATCCCTGAACAGTAAAGTAAAACGCGGATTCGGGTTGAATAAATACGGTGCGGTTATACCTCTTAACAGGGAAGCTCTGTACAATTTCAGAATGGGCCTTGATGATGAATTGAAATTCCGAAAAAACAGACGTACAGGCCTTGATATTCTTGCGGAAACATGGAAGGTTGATTATCAGCTTGATGAGTATATACTTGAACTTACAGACAAAGAAAAAGAATTTACAAACACGTACAGAGAAAGCCTGGGAATTAGCAATGAACTTGTAATAGGTTTTAATACGGGTTGTTCGAATGCTTTTCCTTTAAAAAAAATGACAATAGAGCAGCATGTTCAATTAATAGACAATATCAATCAAAATATGGCTAATATTAAAATCCTGCTGCTCGGCGGAAGGGAAGATACGGACAGGAACAGAGAAATAAAAAGCCTGAGCACTTTTCCGGTTGTTGAGACTCCGACAACAGAAGGATTAAGAAGGGGTATTCTGTATGAAAACAGCTGCGATGTAATCGTAAGCGGAGATACTCTTGGAATGCATATAGGAATCGGGCTGAAAAAGTATGTTGTTGCATGGTTCGGAATTTCATGCAGCGAAGAGATCGAACTTTATCAGCGGGGAGAAAAAATTCAGTCACATCTTGATTGTTCGCCCTGCTGGAGAAAAACCTGTGATAACCCCAGGTGTATTAAAGAACTAAATATTGACAAGATTTATAAATCTATTTTAAAGTATTATGAACGATTTTTTTCGAAATAGAGTTGAACTTACAGCTCTTGTGATTTGCAGGAATGAGGCTGAAAATATAGGGCCGTGTCTTAAAAGCCTCTCCTTTGCAGATGAAATTGTAGTTGTTGATTCCGGAAGCACAGATAACACTTTGGAGATTGCCGGGAACTATAATGTAAATCTATTCGTTACTGAATGGAAGGGATACGCTGAAACCAAGCAGTACGGGCTTGACAGGGCGCATGGTAAGTGGATTTTATGGTTAGATGCAGATGAACGTATTACTCCGGAATTAGCCCTTGAGATAAAAAAAACTATCAAAGATGATTCGCAGATAAATGCTGCTTTTAAAATACCGCGAAGGGCATATTTCCTTGGAAGATGGATAAAACACAGCGGGTGGTATCCCGGATATGTTGTGCGGCTTTTTAAAAAAGAAAGATGCCATTTTGGGAATGAGCTTGTTCATGAACAGCTGATTGTTAACGGTTCAATTGCTGTTTTAAAAAATAATATAGATCATTATACTGATACATCTATAGAACACTATTTTAATAAGTTTAACAGGTATACATCTCTTGCTGCCGAAGAACTGGCAAATAGAGGGCAAAAAGCCTCATTGTTTACTATGATAGTAAGAAGCATGCATATATTTTTTAAAATGTATTTTTTAAAAGAAGGTTTTCTTGACGGAATTCAGGGATTAATATTGGTATTTTTCTCATCTTTTTATGTTTTTGTAAAATACGCTAAATTATGGGAAATAAACAGTAATTGTAAATAGGAAAGCACGAGCATCGTTTGGGCGGCACCGGTAATTTAATATCAAGGGGGGCTAATGGACCGGAATGGCGCTTTTAAGAGTACAATTAAGGATTGGCCTGAGGCAGACCGCCCGAGAGAAAAGATGATTAAGTACGGTTCCAGCGTTTTAAGTGATGCTGAATTAGTTGCATTGCTGATTGGATCCGGTACTAGGGGAGTTTCAGCAATTGACCTTGCACGGCGGATTATAACCCTGTACACAGGGCTCTCAAAAATGGCGGCATGTACCGCAGGAGAACTGCTTAAGGTGAAGGGTGTAGGCCCTGCTGCGGTTGCTAAAATTATGGCTGCATTTGAAATTGGCAGGCGTGTTGAAGCAGGATCGTATTCAAAAGGTAAAAAAATAACATGTGTAGAAGATGTGGTTGCATATTACAGGCCCTTGACAAGAGATTTGAAAAAAGAGGTTTTTCGAGTTGTCCTGTTAGACAGCGGTAATTCAGTGATTAGGGAGAGTATAATAACGGAGGGAATTTTAAACGCAAGTCTTGTACATCCGAGGGAAGTTTTTAAAGTGGCTGTAGATTATGGGGCTGCAAGTATAATTGCCATACACAACCACCCTTCGGGTAATGAAAATCCTTCAAATAATGATTATAAAGTTACTGAACAGCTTGTTAAGGCAGGTAAAATTATGGGGATACCTCTGACGGATCACATAATTATTGCAGGTAAAGGGTTTTACAGCTTTGCAAAACAGGGCCTAATTTAAACAGGAGTAAAAATTATGCGGTATCAGGAGGAGACAAGGGGAATTATAAAATTTGTACGTGTTGATGAGGAGCAATTGACTTCAAATGAGGCTCCTGAAATGAAGACTGCATTTTTAAAAATTCTTTCCAGTGAAGAGGAATTCATTGTGGTCAACATGTCAAAGGTGCAGCATATGGACAGTACAGGGCTTGGTTCATTTCTATTTGGTATAAGACAGGCAGAGCATCTTGATAAAGAGGTTATTTTCTGCTGTCTGAACCCGAGAATAGAAACTCTTGTTAAAATAGCCCATCTTTCCGATGTTATAGAGGTGTATGCATCTGAAGATGATGCTATAAAAGAAATCGAAGACGACCTTGATTCGGAGTAAATAATTTTTTAGTACGCTTTTGTTAAAAACGGAGATTTACAATGCTTCTTGTGCTTGATGTGGGTAATACTGAAACTGTTTTCGGAGTATACGATAATGACAAGCTTGCCACCCATGGAAGACTTTCCAGCCGTATAAACAGAACTGCAGATGAAAGCTGGATATTTTTAAAAATGCTGTTTCATGAAAAAGGGATTAAACCCGAGCTTATAGATTCTGTTGTTGTTTCTTCAGTGGTACCCTCTCTGACGCAGGTTTACAAAGAAATGATAGCAAATTATCTTTCGACTAATCCTCTTGAGGTATCTTCTTCGGTAAATACCGGGTTGAAATTTAAATATAAAACTCCCCGTTCCATAGGAGCGGACAGAATCTGCAATGCGGTTGCGGGTTTTAATAAATACGGGGGTCCTGTAATCATAATAGATTTCGGTACGGCTACTACATTTGATGTTATTTCTGATAAGGGAGAATATATAGGCGGAGTAATAGGGCTTGGCATGAAGGGGATTTCTCAGGAACTGCACCGTCTTGCAGCAAAACTTCCAAGGGTTGATATGGTATTCCCCGATTCGGTTGTAGGCACTACAACTGAGACTGCCATGCAGTCCGGAATTATGTGGGGCAGTGTAAGCTTTGTAGACGGAATGATAGAAAAAATATTAAAGGATATGGGCTGGAAAAATGCACACATTATTGCGACTGGGGGAATGGCAATGGAGATTGTAGATAAATCGGAAATGATTAATAAAGTTGAACCTTTTTTGATTCTAGAAGGAATGAAAATTATTTATCGCTTAAATACGTAATGTCCTTAAGGAGGCATAGTAATGACTTTTCAAAAAAATATTAATGAAAAAGTGTACAAGGTTGTAGGTGCTCTGATGGAAGTACACAAAACTCTGGGGCCCGGGCATCCTGCAGATTTTTATAAAAAAGCCCTGGAAATAGAATTTACCGAACGGGAACTATCTGTTGAAAAAGATAGAAGTGTTGATGTAGTGTTCAAAGGTGTCCTTGTGGGTAAATTAAATGCTGATTTTATTATTGACGAAGCTCTTGTAATTTCTGTTAAAGTTGAAGATATTCTCAGTGATGTTGAAGTTCAGCAGGTATTGAGGTGCCTTTCATTAACTAACTGTACAATGGGAATTTTAGCTAATTTCGGGGGTACGAAAATTCAGTACAAACGAGTACTTCCAAGCAGCAGAATTAATGAGAATAGAAAAATATACAGATCTCCCAATTACAGGGAGCATGGGCGGACACGTGAGAGTAACCCGATAATCTGATTAATACTTAATGGAAGCGGTTATGTCAAATTCTAATAAAATATACAGTTTTTTTATCGCAGGAATAATTCAGGGTTCTAAGCAAGGAACAAAAATTTACGATCAGTCATATCGTGATAATATCAAAACTTTTTTAAAAGATGAGTTTATTGGAAGTGATGTTTTCTGCCCTTTTGAGAATCATAGGAATTCCATCTCTTATGATGATAAAAAGGCGGAAGAAGTTTTCCTTATGCATCTTGACAAGGTCAGAGAGTCACATGCTCTTATTGTCTTTCTTCCGGAAGCAAGCCTTGGTACGGGAATTGAGATGTGGGAAGCCCATCATAGCGGCAGGATTATCATAACGATCAGCCCTATGGATACTAACTGGATTATAAGAATTCTTTCAGACAGAATTTTTCCGGACATTGAATCATTTAAGCGATATGTTAAATCAGGTGATTTTAAAAAAATATTGGATGAAAAATATGAGAAAGTATAAATATTTACTATTAAGCATGTTGTTCTTTTCCTCTGTAGTGAAGACTGTGGCGGGAAATCAAGAACCGCGAGGATTTGTAAATGATTTTGCCAATGTGGTTTCTGCTGATTACAGAACGAAAATTGAGGCCCTTGCCCGTGAAATTAAACAGAAAACAGGTGCCGAACTTGCTGTTGTAACTGTCAGAAGCCTTGAAGGGGAATCTATTGACACATATACTTCCGCACTTTTTCAAAAATGGGGAATAGGGCAAAAAAGTAAGGATAACGGCATACTTGTCCTTCTTGCTGTATCTGACAGAAAGGTAAGAATTGAAGTAGGATATGACCTTGAAGGAGCGATTACAGACGGTACAAGCGGAAAGATACTGGATACTTACGGAGTTCCTTTTTTTAATAAAGGGGATTACGGAAAAGGGCTTTTTAATACGTCTCTTGCAATTGCCGGATATGTAGGCAGAGAGTACGGAGCAATTTTTACCGGAAGGCCTGAAAGAATTCCTTCAGGCAGAAATACAGGGAAAAGAGGTAGCGGGCTTTTTTCCTTAATTGTCATCATTCTGCTTATAATCCTGACAAGAGGAAGAATTATACCGTGGCTTTTCTTGGGTGCAATGCTTGGCGGCGGCGGGGGAAGAAGCAGCAGCGGCGGTTTCGGAGGCTTTGGCGGTGGTTTTGGAGGCTTTGGAGGGGGAATGAGCGGCGGCGGCGGTGCAAGCAGAGGATTTTAATATATATTTGTATACTTTATCAAAATCAAAGCAAATTCTGTGGAATCGAAACAGCAAAATCAGGACTTTTTTATCATATCGGAGGAAGCAATGAAAAAAAACAGTAAACTTGAAAATGCAATAGAGTTATTTTCAAGAGATTTGAAATTATTCTTCGGGGATGACCTTGTGTCAGTTATTTTAACAGGCAGTGCTGCATCAGGTAAGTTCAACTCTAAATTTTCTGATATTAATTTTCTTGTGATTCTTTCGGAAAGTGGTATTGGCAAAATAGGCGGTGTCAGGAAGTATCTGAAAAAGTGGGCATCAAAGAGGATAAGCCTTCCTCTGTTTCTCACTGAAGAATATGTAAATGAATCTCTTGATACTTTCCCGATTGAATTTTTTAATATGAAATCAGGATACAGATTAATCATGGGATCGGATATCCTGAAAAATCTGGATTTTGAGAAAGATAAAATGCGCCTGCAGTGTGAGAGAGAGCTAAAAGGAAAACTACTGCAGCTCAGGCAGGGATATATAAGTACAAAGGGAGCTAAAAGGGCTCTTGAGAGATTGATAAGAGAGTCCATTGTTTCTTTTACTTCAATATTCAAAGCGCTCCTGTTCATGAAGGGAGAAGATGTGCCTTCATCAAGAGATGAAATTCTTGAGAAAGCCTGTGACAGTTTTGATCTTGATACTGAAATATTTATTGCTTTAAGCCAGATTAGAGAGGGCTCATTAAAATTATCAGGCAGTGAGCTTGATCTTCTCGTAGTTGATTATATTGCTGAGATAGCACAGATTAGCGAAATCGTTGACAAAATGTAAGTATACGTTAAGAAATAAAACACAGGAGGTTACTATGTCAAAAGGCGGAAAGATAGGACTAATTGTTTTAGGAGTTGTTGTTTTAATTTTTTTAATGATTGCAGTCAGTATTAAAAACATGTATAACAATTTTGTGTCACTTGATGAGGGTGTTAACCAGTCATGGTCTCAGGTACAGAACGTGTATCAGAGAAGAGCTGATCTGATTCCCAATCTTGTGGAAACAGTAAAAGGTTATGCCAAGCACGAAAATCAGACTCTTGTTGCAGTTACACAAGCTCGTGCAAAGCTCGGCGGAGTAACAAACATCAATGCAAAGGACCTGACTCCGGCAAAACTTGCTCAGTTTCAGCAGGCTCAGGCAGGTTTAAGCAGCGCTCTGCAGAGGTTAATGGTTGTTGTTGAAAAATATCCTGACCTTAAAGCAAATGAAAATTTTATAAGGCTGCAGGATGAGCTTGCAGGCACAGAAAACAGAATTGCAGTTGAGCGTAAGCGTTTTACTGTGGCAGTACAGGCTTATAACAGAAATATCAGAAGATTCCCGCAGGTGATATTTGCCGGTATGTTCGGATTTGAGAAAAAGGCGTATTTTGAAGCTGAGCAGGCAGCTCAGCAGGCTCCCAAAGTTAAGTTCTAAATTCTGAAGAGGAGTGTGACATGTCTTCGTCTATAATTATTATTTTTGCAGTAGTAGTGTTTACTGCAGGCTATATTTTTTATGGCGGATACCTGGCAAGAAAGTTTAAGCTCGATAAACTGAGAGAGACTCCGGCTCACACAATGCAGGATAATATTGATTATGTTCCTGCGAGATGGCCTGTACTTTTCGGACACCATTTTGCATCGATAGCAGGGGCAGCGCCTATTATAGGGCCTGTAACAGCAGCAGTATTCGGATGGGTGCCTGTGCTTCTGTGGATTCTTATAGGTTCTGTATTTCTCGGAGCTGTTCATGATTTTACTTCTCTTGTTGCATCAGTGCGTCATAAAAGCAAATCAATAGGTAAAGTAATTGAGGAGTACATAGGGCATACCGGGAAACAGCTATTCCTGATTTTTGCATGGTCTACACTAATACTTGTAATTGCTGCATTTGTGATTCTGGTTGCAAAAACATTTATTGCAACTCCGGAAGTTGCAACTTCGTCCGGGCTTTTTCTTGTTCTTGCTATTGCTTTCGGATTCGGAGTTTACAGAGCAAATGTACATCTTGGAATTGCAACATTAATCGGAGTGGCCCTTCTCATTTTCTGTATCTGGATGGGCCTTGCTTTTCCCGCTACATTATCGTCAAATGGCCAAACTGCTCAACAGGGGTGGACGTGGATTATACTTGCATACATATTCGTAGCTTCTGTAACACCGGTGTGGATTCTTCTGCAGCCGAGAGATTATCTTAACTCTTTTATGCTCTACATGATTTTAATTGCAGCTTTTGCAGGAATTCTTGTTAAAAATCCGGCTGTCCATATGCCTGCGTTTACTGGTTTTGTAAGACCTGGTATGGGGTCAATGTTTCCCATACTTTTTGTTACTGTTGCATGCGGCGCAATATCGGGATTTCACTCACTTGTAGCATCAGGTACTACTGCAAAGCAGCTTGATAAGGAGCCCGATGCCCGTAAAATCGGTTACGGAGCAATGCTTGTTGAAGGGCTGCTTGCTGTAATCGCTCTGATTGCAGCAGTGACACTTCTTCCCGCTCAATACAAAGAATTCTTTCCTGTTGGAGGAAAAGCAAACCCAATAGGCCTTTTTGCAACGAGTGTTGGGGGTTTTATGTCTGCTCTTGGCATTCCTCAAAAAGCGGCTATTACATTTGCTGCAATGGCTATTTCAGCGTTTGCACTTACTTCTCTTGATACTGCGACGCGTCTCGGAAGGTTTATCTTTCAGGAATTTTTCAAATCCGATCATGATTCAAAAGCCCGTTCTGTACTGACTAATAGATTTGTTGCTACGTTTTTTACTGTGATACCGGGAGGTTTGCTTGCATTAACAGGGCAGTATCAGGCTATTTGGCCAATTTTCGGATCTGCAAACCAGCTTCTTGCTGCACTTGCCCTGCTTGCAGGAAGTGTGTGGCTGGCGAAATTAAAAGAGAAGAATACTTTTCTTGTTATACCAATGCTGTTTATGTTTGCAGTAACTCTTTCAGCACTTGTAGTATTGATAGTTAGTAAAGTAAAAATAATTTTCAGATTTTTCTCCATGGGCGAACATCCTGCTCAGATGGGAATTATGGGTACGGCATTTCTTCTTTTTATTGCTGTGCTCCTGTTTATTGTTGCAATCATTCTTGTTGTTCAGGCTGCAAAATCTCTAAAGAGGAGTTAATCCGGTTGTTAAAGGGAGTTGTCAGGGAAATCCGATTGTATCATTGTAAGGGAGCTATGTCGTAAGCCGTAATTCTGTCATTTCGATTTCTGTTTTGCCGGAAGAAGCAATCTTATTAATTTATTTTCAGTTTTTGAGATTGCACATCTTCCGGCTGTGCGGAATTCTTGCAGTGATATTGATTTTTTTTAATACAGTTTTAAGGCAGTCTCTTTAAAAATAACGAATTTTTTCGGTTTTCCGCAGATACATTTTTTCCCGGGCATTCCCTGAGTAACAGATATATCTGTACCCTTGAATTAAATTATTTTCATCAATCTTTTAATAACAAAGGGATGTTATATGGCACAGAAAATGGATAACAGCGTTAACCAGCGGTTCTCTTCACGGCTTGCGTTCCTTCTAAGTGTACTCGGCATAGCTGTAGGTACAGGGAATATCTGGCGTTTCCCGAGAATTGTAGCTCAGTGCGGCGGCCGGGAAGGGGCGGGAGCTTTTTTAATAGCATGGGTTATTTTTCTTTTTATGTGGAGCATTCCCCTGATAATAGGGGAGTATGCTCTTGGCAGAAACTACAGAAGCGGAGTTATATCTACTATAACAAAGGCTGCAGGAAAGGCTTTTTCATGGATGGGCACTTTTATAGCTTTTGTTTCAACAGCAATTACTTTTTTCTATTCTGTAATTGTGGGCTGGTGTATCTACTATCTGATACGTATGCTGACCAACCCTCTGCCTTTAACAAATGAGTCATCAATGGCGATCTGGAACAACTATCAATCAGGAGGCTGGCCCCTTCTTTTCCATGCTGCTGCAATGCTCATCGGAGCTTTTGCCATATGGAAAGGTGTCAGTTCCATTGAACGTGTAAATAAAATTCTGATACCAACACTTCTCGTCATTATTTTTATCTCGGTAATAAGAGCCCTTACTCTGCCCGGAGCATGGGACGGAGTCAGGTATCTTTTTACGCCTCAATGGAGCCAGCTTACCAGGCCCCGCATCTGGATAGAAGCTCTCACACAAAATGCCTGGGACACAGGTGCAGGGTGGGGACTGTTTTTAACATATGCTGCTTATATGAAAAAAGAGCATGGTTTGGTAAAAAATGCATTCTTCACAGGAATCGGAAATAATACAATCTCAATTTTATCCGGTATAATGATTTTCGGGACTGTGTTTGCTGTACTTAAAAGTGAAATGCTGATGAGCCAGCCGGAAATTCTGGAAATTATGAAAACAAGCGGGCCTGCTTCAACAGGCTTGACCTTTATCTGGATGCCTCAGCTTTTTGCAAGAATGTTCCTGGGCCACCCTATTGCAGTTCTTTTTTTCCTGGCGCTTACATTTGCCGGATTCTCTTCCCTGATTGCAATGCTTGAACTCCCCACAAGAATTTTTGTTGATGCCGGATTTAAAAGGCCTGCTGCTATTGCTCTTGTCGTAGGTGTTAGTTATCTTTTGGGTATCCCGTCTGCCCTGAATCTTAAAATTTTAAGCAACCAGGATTTTGTCTGGGGGCTCGGACTTATTCTATCAGGCGGATTTATGTCATTTACTCTTGTAAGAAGCGGGATAAGGAAAATCCGTACTGATATTATTTTGTCAGATAAGAATGATCTCAGTATAGGAGTCTGGTGGGAAAAAGTTATTGCTTATGTTGTCCCTGTTATGGCAAGTGCCCTTCTTTTATGGTGGCTTTCTCTTTGCGCAACTGTTTATGCCCCCAAAGAGTGGTGGAATCCTATTAACCCTTTCAGCATTGCAACGGTTTTAGTGCAGTGGGCAATAGTTCTTTTTATATTTATAACATTTAGAAAATGGACATCTTCTCACATGGTGCGAGAGGATTTATTTATAGACGGCGGTTTTATAAATATAAATAAATGATTGATAAAACCATAAACTATTCAGGTGGTTTAATGGATGATATAAAAGATTCTGACAAACTGTATCAGACAGATTTATTTTCATCAAATAGTTTTATGTCAGGTCTGACAGATGAGCAGAAAGAGGCAGTGGAGTACGGCAAAGGGCCTCTTCTTATTGTTGCGGGAGCCGGAACAGGCAAAACTATGGTTATTACAAGGAGGATTGCTTACCTTATAAACAACAAGATTGCCCTTCCTGAAGAGATACTTGCTCTTACATTCACAGAAAAGGCTGCTATTGAGATGGAGGAGCGTGTTGATCTGCTTTTGCCGTACGGCCTTGCAAATGTGCATATCTCTACATTCCATTCTTTCGGTGATATGATTTTAAGGCAGTACGGCCTTGAGATGGGTATTAATCCTGATTATCAGGTCCTGTCCGACCCGGAAAAGATAATTTTTTTTCAGGAGCATATTTTTGAGTTTCCTTTGAATATCCTCAGGCCTCTTGGTAATCCTGCAAAATTTATCGGCAATATTTTAAAAGTAATATCACGTGCAAAAGATGAAGACATCTCTCCGGAGTCATATATCTCTTTTTCCGAAGAGCTGATAAAAAAAGCAGAGATTCAAAATGATCCGGAACTTTTAGATTATGCGGGGAAACAGCTTGAGATAGCCAATACTTACAAAAAATATCAGGACCTTCTTGCAAAAGAGGGGAAAGCGGATTTCGGCGATCAGGTTTTTCTTGCACTCAAGCTGTTAAGAGATAATCCGTCAGTACTTTCACGAATAAAGAACAAGTTTAAATATATTCTTGTGGATGAGTTCCAGGATACTAATTTTGCCCAGTATCAGCTTGTGAAAATTATTGGGGGAGAGGTTGCGAATATTACTGTTGTAGGGGATGATGACCAGTCCATCTATAAATTCCGCGGCGCTGCAATATCCAATATTCTGGGATTTACAAAAGATTTTCCCGATTCACACCAGATTGTCCTAACGCGTAATTTCCGTTCTACCCAGCCGATTCTGGATTCGGCATATAAATTGATTCAGAATAATAATCCCGACAGGCTGGAGGTACGCAACAGGATAAATAAACAGTTGATTGCAGACTCTGCTGAAGGACAACCTGTTGAGCAGATTCATTGCGATACAAGTATAACAGAGGCTGATAAGGTCTCATCAATTATTTCCCGGTTAGTTGAAAGCAGCAAATATTCATATAAAGATATTGCAATACTTGTAAGAACAAACAAACTTGCAGATAATTTTATTCGAAGCCTGAACATGAAGCATATACCATGGTCATTTTCAGGAAACAGGGGGCTTTACGAACGTCCTGAAGTGCGTATTTTAATCTCTTTTCTGCATGTTATCTGCGATCCTGATGATTCGGCGCATCTTTATAATCTTGCAGTATCAGAAGTGTATGAAATTACATCAATGAGGGATGTGTTTAAATGCACAAGTATCGCTCACAGGGAAAACAGGAGACTGTATTCAGTTTTTGAAGAAGTTGTTACGGGCAAATCCGCTGAAGAATTATCTTCAGGAACAATTTCTTCCATAACAAAAATTGTTCAGGATATTAAATTTTATCAGGAGCTCTCACGAGACAATATTACAGGATATGTCCTGTATCAGTTTATTACCAGGTCCAACTATCTTAAGAAACTTACACAAATTGAGACACACGAAAACAACCTTAAGATTCAGAATATAGCAAGATTTTTTGATGTTATCTGGGCATTTGCACAAATTGCACGGGAGGACAGGATAATCTACTTTATCCGCCATCTTAGCCAGTTAATTGAGGCAGGGGACGATCCTCCTGTTGCTGAAGCAGATTCCGATGAAGACGCTGTTTATATTTCCACAATACACAAGGCAAAGGGGCTTGAGTGGCCTGTGGTTTTTATGGTCGGACTTTCTGACAGCAAATTTCCATCGAGAAATATGGGAGCAAGCCTTGAACTTCCAGTGGAACTTGTAAGAGAGATTGTTCTTGAAGGGGATGTGCATCTGCAGGAGGAAAGAAGGCTTTTTTATGTAGGAATGACAAGGGCAAGGGATATTCTGTATTTTACAAGTGCGGAAAATTACGGCGGTAAAAGAAAAAATAAAGTAAGCAGATTTGTTCGCGAGGCACTTGACCGGCCTGATATAGGAGAAGTTGCTTTTAAGAGCAATGCTGTTGAACAGATTGAGAGGTTCGGAGATTTTACAGCCGGGACATCCGGCGAAATGAAACCAATACCCGATGATGCTGTTCTTAATATCTCCTACTATCAAGTTGACGACTATCTTACGTGCCCTCTTAAGTATAAGTATGTACATGTATTAAGGCTGCCTTTCTTCCATCACAGTATTGTATACGGCAAAGCTGTGCACTCTGCCGTAGAGCTTTATTACAGACACAGGATAATAGGCAAACCGATAACTTTGGGAGAGCTTTTTACTGCATTTGAAAAGGCATGGAGGAATATCGGTTTTCTTTCAAGGGAACATGAAGAACGCAGATTTGAAGCGGGAAAAGAAGCAATAAGGCGCTTTTTTAAAGAAGAGGAATCAAAAGAAGGTAATAGCAGCCCTCTGATGGTTGAAGAGCCTTTTAGTTTTATGCTTGGTAAAAACAGGATATCCGGGCGCTGGGATTTTATTGAGGAAAGAGATGGAAAAACAGTTATTGCGGATTTTAAAACTTCCGAAGTTTTTGTACAGGAAAAAGCAGTAAAGAGAGCAAAGAAGAGTGCTCAGCTTGTGATTTATGCTATGGCTTATAATGCCAGATTCGGTAAAATGCCTGATTTTATTGAGCTTAGATTTATTGAATCAGGCCTTACAGGCACAACAGCTGTAAAGGATAAAATGATTTCAAAAGTTGAACAGAATATTCTTAAAGCTGCAGGTGGAATCAGAAAAAGAGATTACTCTGCAACACCGGGATATCAGGAATGCAGCTTTTGTGCATATCAGTCAGTGTGCCCGAGTTATCGTCCGAAAAAATAAATGGGATAAAGGTTATAAAATGATTACTGAAAAAATTAAATCAAGATGGGATTATGATTTAATTAACAGAATAGTATTTGCTTTAAATGAGGCAGCTCCTATTGAGGATATTTTAAAAGATGTCCCTGCAGATACATCAATGCCTCCCTCGGGAAAACGGCTGGATTTAAGGGGAATCGATTTCTCCTTCCAGAATCTGAGAGGCCCCTGGCACATTATGGAAGGCAGGAGATTACGAATGGGAGTTGATCTTCATGATGCTGATTTGACAGGTGCTGACCTTTCATGGGCGATGCTGCCGCGTGCAAATTTAAGAGGCGCCTTACTTGCTGATGCGAATCTGCAGAATACAGAGCTTATCTATGCAGATTTTTCAGAAGCTGATTTAAAAGGGGCAAGAATGGAAGGTGCATGGCTTCTTGATACTCTGTTTAAAGGAGCAGAAATTACTGAGCAGCAGCTTGCTCAGCGGAGAAAATTGGGCCAGCTTGATTTTGATTATCATGCTTATAAGTTATAAAGTATAAAGTTATAAAGTATAAAGTATAAAGTATAAAGTTATAAAGTGTAAAGTTGAAAAGTTAAAAAATATAAAGTATAAAGTTGTAAAGTATAAAGTTGTCCTGAATGGGTTGCCGGTTTTCCGCTTAAGCGGAAGGGAAATCTTTTTAAACAGGATACGGTAAACTGCAGAAAGATTGAACTTGTCTTTTAGTTTATTTTACTTTGGAGAGTACAATGGATAAAAAAAATCTGCCGAAGTCATTTGACGAACTTATCAGAACAGCGGATAAACCTGTGCTTGTTGATTTCTGGGCGGAGTGGTGCGGGCCGTGCAAGATGGTCAGCCCTGCAATTCATAAAATTGCATCGGAATTAAAAGGTAAATTAATAACTGTGAAAGTTAATGTAGACGAAAAGCCCCACGTAGCTGCAAAGTATCAGATTACAGGCATACCTACTATAATGCTTTTTAAGAACGGCGGTATCGCAATGAGGCTGACTGGTGCTTATCCTTATGAAACACTGAAAGCCGAGGTTGAAAAGGCGGTTAGCGGATAGAAATATAAGCAATAAGGATATGTAATATATAGGCAATGCTGAGGAGCATACCCTATACCTTTTTATCCCTATTCCTGATTTTTTGTGACACTGAACTTGTATGTAAGAATAATTGGTAAATTAGAATTTTAAGGAGATAGCCATGCGTTTCATAATAAAGATTGCTGTTCTAAGTGTGTTGGTTTCTCTGGCCATTAGTTCCGGATGCGGTAATAATAAAAAAGAAGATAAACTGATTGCGTATGTTGATCCGTTTATCGGTACAGGAGGCCACGGGCATACTTATCCCGGTGCAGCAGTTCCGTTCGGAAGTGTACAGTTAGGCCCTGATACAAGGCTGACAGGATGGGACGGATGTTCCGGCTATCATTATTCTGATAATGTTATTTACGGGTTCAGCC
>JAGGVB010000024.1 GCA_021158245.1 bacterium
CTGAAGCAGTCAAATACCCCTCTCCGACAACATCAGGCATAAAAGTTACAGAAGATACATTTGTCTGCTGAAAAGCCGGGTTAAAACCCTGTGACGCCCAGTTTACTTCCTCATCTTTTCTAAAATTTCCATAAGGATCATACCCTGCAGCAAAAAGATTCAGTGATTCACCAACCTGTACACTTCTCGCAAAAACTTCAGATCCCCCTTGATTTGCCGCATCTCTGATTGTTATACGTGAAAGGGCTGAAGGCTGCATATTGGGAGATATCGTAATATTTGACACAGTATCAGATGCACTTCCCGAAATCCCCTGAATTACAACTCCTGTTTCAGCATTAACAAAAGTCTGTGAAGATTCGCCTGTGCCGTTTTCAACAATAATGTTATGGAAAACGGGTAATGCGCCTGAAGGAGAAATTCCTCTTCCTGATTGCGGGGAAACATTAACAGTATCATCACAGCTATTACCGTACTGGTCATGTGCATCAGTTACTATTAATGAAAACGGTACTCCTGCAACCTGGCTTCTTCCGCAGCTCAAATCAAATTCTGCAATTGCCGTAGATGTAACAATAATATCACTTGTCTGCTTTGACACAGAGCCGCTCTGTACAGTAAATGTCTGAGCCGGTTCACGATACAATGCAAACTGATCTCCACTGAAAATTTTTGATCCATTATTCCATCCTGTACCGTCATCTGCCGGTACAGTCTGCTGAAACGGGTCAGAAGATGTCCATGTAACAGATCCCGTAAAATCAGTTTTAATATTTTTATATCCGTCATAAGCTGTTACAGTTATATCGCTTCCCAGGGCCCCGCCTGCAACAACAGATGCCGGAGCTCCGCTTAATGCAAACTCATACAACTGGCCGGGATTAACTGAAATATTTCCTGTTGTACGTGATACGTTCTGTGCAGTGCCCTGAAAAATCGTTATTGCCGCCAAAGTTAATGTCTGGTTTGCACTTCCGGTTCCGTTAATAATATGAATATTATTAATTGCAGGTGCAGTACCGTCAGGAGCATGATTCGACGCAGGTGTTGTTATTGACACTGCAACATCGCCTGTCCACGGGTTTCCCATTGTATCGACTGCTGAAGTAACATTAAGAGGAAAAGACGTGCCTGCTGTCTGAGGAGACGACGCGGCAACAATAAAATCGTCCAATGCACCTGGCAGCATTACAATCGGATTAGTATAATGGATAATGCCGTCCACACTCGCCATTAAAACAGTCGGAACAGCATTAACAAGTACTTCTATGCCGGAACCTGAATTTATTGTAACAGGAATACTATTTATTTCAGGATGATGCCCGTCAGGAGAATCTCCTCCTCCTGAAAATATGCTGATATCTATTGTTCTATTTCCTGACCAATCATTACCATATTTATCGTGTATATTTGAAACATCTAATGGGAATCCCACACCTGCATGCTGAGTTTGCCCTGTGGAAAAAGATAATTCATAAGCTGCAATATCCGGATGAGATGTTACTGCAATTGTATTGCTTGTTCCTGCCGCACTGCTTGTTGTCTGGTCTGTTGCAGTTATTGTTTGTGACGGTGAATTATAGAGAATAAATCCGGATCCGGTAAATGCTTTTGAACCATTTGTCCACCCTGCTCCGTCATCAATCGGCAGAGAAGCGGGAAACGGATCCGCATCTGTTGAGCTCCAGACAACATTACCGGAATAGTCTGTTTTTGTATTCCCATAAATATCATAAGCTGTTACTGTAACATTGCCGGTAAATGCTATTCCTGCTGTTGCAGAAGCAGGTTCTCCTGAAATTTCAAAACCCCCGAGAGTACCGGGACGAATAGTGATTGTGCCGGTCTGTTGCTCCATGTGGCCCACACTTAATTCAAATACTGTGGGCTGCGTATTATAAAGAATCTGAGTTTCCTGTCCGTCACCATGGCTAATGGGAATACGCCTTAATACAGGAGAATATCCGTCAGGTGAATCCCCGCCGCCTGAATAAATACTTATATATCCATATCCGTCCCAATGATTCCCATACTCGTCAACAGCATCCTGAACCTGAACTGTAAACCCTGTACCTGCAGTCTGCAAAGTACCGCATATAATTGTATATGAACTTACCCTGTCTAAAGAAACTATATCAAAATTTCCGCTACCTGTTTCTATTACTACTCCGGTATTAGTTCTTGTTTCTATTGTCAGAGAATAAGGCACTGCTCTGGTATTATTTGTAACCGGATCAAGAACAATTGTTACATTTCCGGAAGAAGTACTATTACCGTCACCGAATCTGTGTACATAAAGCACATCACCTGCTACACTTGTTGTAGTCGTAAATGTACCATCAATAGTTGATGATGTAACTGCAGCGTTTGACAGGTCAAAGCCTGACGGGAAATAAAATGCTATGACTCCGTCGGCAGGAATAGTCCTTGAAGTAGTGAAAGAAAAAGTATATGAAGATTGTTTCCCTGCCTGCTGATCACTAAGCGAAATAGATACTGATGTAATTTGTGAATAAACATTAACAGCTAATAACAAAATAAATAACGTTATGTATATTCTTCCGGGAAAATTTATGCGGTTCCAAATATTGCTTATCATGCTCTAACCTTTTCAAGATCAATGGAATGTAACCTTAGCAAAATATGCAAATAGCATACCATAGAACACATTTTAATGCAGGGGATACTATATATTGTTGATATTACTGAAATTGGGTAAGATATTGTACATTTATAACTAAATTTTTTAATTTATGGAAAAACTGCCTGGCCGGATATAGACCACTATTTAAGCATTGCCCTTAAAAGTAAAAGAAGGCCCTTACCATCATTTTTTGCAAGTTTAAAATTTCTTTTACTCTCACCGTATTCAGGATTTAAATCGCTGGCAGCTTTAAATTGATGCAAAGCCCTGTTAAAAAGATTGCGGCATTCTATAAGATATGCAATACCCAGTTTATTGTGCAGATCTGGAAATTCGGGATGTTTTTTAACAAGGCCTTCCATCTTTTCTACATAATTTTCGACTGAACCTTCCTCCCGCCCTCTCTCTCCGTACATCAAATTCAGATAAAATGCTCTGTCAAAATCAAGATCAATTACAGGCGGCAGGTCAATCCATATCTTTTCCATAAGTTCTACTGCTTCCTGCCATAAATTCTGATGAAATAATCTCATGACCTGTTCAATACTTTGAGTCCTGAACCGTTCGGAAATTGCAGAAACTCTTGTAAGATTCTCTCTTGCAAATTGTTTAACAACCTCTTTATCCTGAAATTTATCCATTGTCCTGTTGGCAATCACCATTTCCGAAAAAGTCCGTGCAAGCAGAAAATAGGGTTCATCAAAAGACGAATTTATTTCCAGGGCTTTTTCAAATGAATTTATTGCATCAGTGAAGCCTTCTTCTTTTAAATAAGCCATCCCCAGTTGAACCCACAAGTCAGGATATTCAGGGAATAATTCCGTTCCTTTTTTAAATACTTCTATTGCTTCTTCGATACCGCCCTTTCTCATGTACGCTATTCCAAGATATTTATATGCATCCCCATTTCCTTCTTTATATTTCAGTGAAAGTTCCAGTTCGTTAATAGCCTCATCAAGAAGGTTCCATCTTAAAAACTGTTCTCCCAAAATACACAGGCTTCTTGCGTGCCTTACGGTTTTTATTTTAACTGATATATCATAAAGCAATTCTATCTCATTAACCCTGCTGATATGTACTGTCTCAACATATTTCAAGAGAGAAGAAGCTGCCGTATGCTGAGGAATCTCCATCTCCTCTTTCAGTAATAAACGCCCGCTGTCAAAAAGTGCGGAAACTATTACTTTATCTTCTTCCCCTGAACTTGTCTGCAGATAGAGAGAACGTCCACGTCCATTGATGTTGTCACTGAAATTTATCCCTGCCATGGCTCTTCTCAAATGTTAAGGGGTGAATTAAAAGTCAAAATACAGTTTAATCCGGATTTGACCCGATTCTTTTTAATCTGTTTAATATCCTGAAAATCTGTTCATAATGACAAAAAACTTTTACTCACCCCGTTCAAAATATAATTTCAATAATTACTCTGCTAATAAACAGCAAATTGCTGAAACATTAATTATGTCATCTACGCTGCATCCTCTCGACAGATCATTTGCAGGCTTTGCAAGTCCCTGTATAATTGGGCCGACAGCTTCGGCACCTGCAAGTCTCTGCACAAGTTTATATCCGATATTGCCTGCATTTAAATCCGGGAAGATTATCACATTTGCTCTGCCTGCAACATTGCTTTCCGGGGCTTTCCGCTTCCCTATTGCAGGAACAAGAGCAGCATCTGCCTGCATTTCACCGTCAATAGTAATTTCCGGCGCCTTTGCCCTGACTATACTTACAGCCTCTTTAACCTTGTCAACCATTGGGTGATTTGCACTGCCATAAGTGGAAAACGACAGCATAGCAACAACAGGCTCAACACCTGTTAAACTTTTATGAGTTCTGGCACTTGCAATTGCAATACTTGCCAGTTGTTCAGGATTTGGGTCAGGTATTACTGCGCAGTCCGCAAAACTTACAATCTCTTTCCTGCCCGGTATTATCATTAAGAAGCTGCTTGAAACAGCTGTAACATTTTCAGCAAGGCCTACACACCTTATTGCGGCACGCATTACATCACCGGTATTATTAACAGCACCGGCAAGACTTGCATCAACTTCTCCCATACGAAGCATCATTGCACCGAAATAAAGGGGATCCTGAACAGTTTTAAATGCCTCCTCTTCTGTAATGCCTTTTTGCCTGCGAAGCTTAAAATACTCATCACCGAACTCTTTAATCCTTCTATATTCTGATGGTACTACAATATTAATTCCATTAAGTGTTATTCCCAATTTTGCTGCTTTTTCGCTTACATTCTGCTCAATATCAAGCAATGTTATTCGACAAATATTCTCGTCAACTAGAAATCTTGCAGCTTTCAGCATTCTTTCATCAGTGCCTTCCGGAAGTACAACATGCTTGTCCAGCTTCTTTACTTTTTCTCTGATTGACTCTGTAAAATCCATAATTGCATACTCTCCTTAAACTTGGGTTTTGGCATATTTTATATTAAGCGCAGCAACAACCTGTTTCGGAAGAAAGCATGACACATCACCGCCCAGCCTGGCAATTTCTTTTGCAATTGTAGAATTGATATAAGTATATTCTTCGCTTGGCATAAGGTATACTGTTTCCAAATCAGGTTTCAGCTTTCGGTTCATAAGAGCCATCTGAAACTCATATTCAAAATCAGAAACCGCCCTTAAACCACGGATAAGAGCACAAGCCCCCTTTTCCGAAGCATAATCTACCAATAAACCATCAAATAAATCTACCTCAATATTTTCCATGCTTTCAACTGTCTGCGCTATCAGGTCTCTCCTCTCTTGAATGGAAAAGAGGGGGGTTTTATGAGGATTATTTGATACAGCAATGATAATTTTATCAAAAATCTGTGAGGCTCTTTTTACTAAATCAAGATGTCCATTTGTTATAGGGTCAAAAGTGCCCGGATAAACAGCGATTCTCATTTTTCCCCTCCATGTGAATAAAATGAAACTACAGAACCTCCGAATAATTTCTGCCTGAATAGCTTCATATTGTGTTTCTCATTATCCATATCTCTTCTTTCATGCTCAATTATCAGAAGCCCGTCCTTCTTTAATACTTCTGTCTTACCTACGGTTTCTGCAATTTTTTGCCTGAACATACCTTTAAACGGAGGGTCTGCAAAAATCAAATCAACTGAAATATTATTCTGATCAAGGCTTTTAAGCACCCGGAAAACATCTCCGACTACTATTTCTGCTTGTAAGTAAAAAGAGCATACTTCAAGGTTATTTTTCAGTATTTCAAGACTTGACCGTGCTTTTTCAATAAATATTACCTTTTCAGCACCTCTGCTTATAGCCTCGATTCCAAAAGAACCCGTACCTGAAAAAAGGTCAAGGAATACTGCACCCTCAACCTCATTTCTCAATACAGAAAAAATAAATTCTTTTACACGCCCTGTGGTCGGTCTGAACTCATAGCCCTGCGGGCCTTTTATCTTCCTGCCCCTTGCCGATCCACCGGTTATTCTTATCACGGAGAAAAATTTCCCTCTGCAACATTCAGATCCAGAACTACCTTTAAATTTTTACCGTGAAAATCAGACAGCATTACAGGTGCTATCATTATCTTTGATATTTTAAAATTGCCTCTGATAGAACAGACATTTTTCATATACGCAAGAACATCTGTTCCCCTGCCTTCCAACTTTAAACGCACAGGATGAATTTTTCTGCCTTTTTCACGGCGTGAATTGAAAATCTGTACTTTCTTAATATTGAGTTTTTGTGTTCGGGCAATGCTCTTTAATCTTTCAGAAAGAGTTCTCGCTGTAAATCCTGATCCTGAAGCAGCTAAATCAGATGTAAAATTCTTTGGAAATTTTCCTGAAACCACACCCCAATATCTTGTCTGTCCCAACGTCTTATGTTTCTCTTCAGGAGATATTTTTAAATCCTTTATTCCTGTCAACGTCCCTATTTTTGATGCCAAATTTTGCGCACTGTTGGGAATAGCAGCGTTGTATTCAACTGCAAAGCCATCATCAAACACTAAAAATGCACCTAATTGGCCGTTATTTATCAGCATGCTGACAATTTTATCTGTAACATCCGCATAATTGCTGTTAAGTTCAGAATATGCCGATACTGTAGTTGAAGTCTGAGTTGTACGTTGTTTTATTGGCTTTTTATTTAATGTAGTATTTTTAGATACAGCTGTTTCCGCAGCTTTTGTGCTGTCCATACCTTGTGCTTTTTGCCTTTGCCGCCTCATCTGTTCAATGAGTTTCTGCACATCAGGCCTTTTTGCAGCCTGAGTCTGCTTTTTTGCCACTTCTTTCTGTCTGGGTACAATAGCTACAAAATAAAATAATGCAGCTGCAGCAATTACACCAAGCAGTATCCACAGAAAAACCGACGAGGACTGCTTCTTTGCCCCACCACCTCCCGAATAATTATCACTCTCCTGTTCAATATCAAGTTCATCATACCCTGGTATTGATTCATCAATATCAGTATCGCCCCCCAAAATATCATCTCCGAACCCATCAGAAGATTTATCATCATCAAGGTCTTCCCCAAATCCCAAGTCATCATTCAACTCATCGCCAAAATCACTAACCAGATCATCTTCATGTGTATCACCTGCTTTTTGGCCGGTATTATCCTGCCCGCTCTCTTTTTTTTCTTCTTCTGCTTCATCGTCCTGAAAAAGGTTGATATCTACCATAGACTCAAACCTCCTTTACATATTTTCATCCCGCTACGAAGCCTCTTTCACAAGCCCGGGAAACTTTTTAATAACTGCCCCTACAGGTGCTGTAAATCTATCGGGATATTTGTTCACTTCTTGTGATTCTTCCAGATCAGAAGAAAGACGGATACGTTTAAATGGATTAACCGCTATTACTAATGTTTCGGTATTTGATTCCATATACCGTACCAAATCTTCAGCATTTTGCGATCCTGTGAAAAAAATTCCTCCGAGATCTTCAAACCCCTGGCCGATATCATGTCCAAACAAAAGCCGTTTTAACTCTTTTTCAATTAATCCGGAAATAGCTGAAGAATCAGGTGCAGTGCTGGTGCTATCATCCTTTAAAGGCATTGTTTGGGAGAGAAAATATTCCCCCTTTTGCAAAAGCACTATATTCACTAACGATGTACCAACATCAATCAATGCATACGGCATTTCATTATTTATTGAATAGCTTTGCATAACTGATCTTATATTGGAAAAAATATCAACATCAATATCCACAAGCTTAAGCCCGCTATTTTTTATGATCTTGTGAATATTTGATATTATCTGCTTTCGTATGCATACTAAAAGATAAAGGGGATTACCTTCCCTGCTCTGGAACGGCAGTTTCTGATACTCAAGAACATAATCAGTACGGGGCGATACCAAAAACTGCTCCGCTTCCCATTCAAGCTGGCTTCGAATCGTATCCTGATCAAGGCCTAAGGCAACAGGTATCTTTCTTATATTAACCATTTCAGCTGCAAGAACGACACCTGTTTTGTCTGCCCTCACTCCTGCAGAATCAACGAGAGATTTAATAGTATCTTCAACAAAAGTAAAATCTAAATTATCAGACCTGAAAAGCTCCATTCCAAATTTCTGAATAAAAGGCCGCTCTGCAACACTTGTAATAAAATTCCCGTCACTTTCCGCAATTCTGACGAAATCGGAATGGAGCGATAAACCAACAAAAAATTGATCATTAGGGCTCACAAAAAAATCTCTTAATTAGTTATCAAATTATCTGGCTTTTTTCTCCCAGCTCTTTTTCCCATCCATATCTATATTACCATGATTACGGATTTCACCTCCGCCAAACACCTTCTCAAAAAACGGGAGAGAAAGCTTGATATTTATTGTATCTCCTGTTGCTGTATCCACATGTGATATAAAAGGAGTTTTCAATGTATCAACAATCGGACATTTAATTGAAAACTTTGCAACAATGGATGTATCATCAATCGCAACGATATGATGTGCATTTGCAACAGGACAAATATCAACACTCTTAAGCAATTCAGCATTTAATAATGGAGCAAGCCCAAGCGAATAAACAGCAGATTTATCTTTACCTGTCTCATTTTTAAAGAGCTTAACCATAGTCCTGGAATTCGGAAGTTGAAGACCGCTGACAATCTCCTGCACTTTTTCCCTGCCAAGTATTTTCTGCCATTGAACGGATTTATTGAGATGCTTCAGCATACTTATCTTGCCGTTATATTTTCTCTCTTCTCCCCGCCATAGAACATCCTTCTCTATTTTCCAAACTTCTGCTTTAAGGTATGCCCACAATCTATCAGGATTTGCCTCATTATCTTTAACCCACATGGTAAAAGCTTCTTCATCCCATGTCAGCCTACGATCGCTTTCCCAAAGATTTTTAATAATTTCATTAATCTGCTTTTTATTTCTTTTTTCCCACATAGCAAATTCATTGTTATATATACTGTCGCGCTCTGCTCTCCACAGAGAATCACGAATAGATGTAAAAATAGCTGCAAGTGAATCAGGCAGGCCCGCTTTTCTTTCTTTCAGCCACCTTTTTTTACGCTCTGTATTCCAGTTTTTCTCAACTATTCTATTCCATACAGCCTGATTTTCTTTAATCCAGGTATCTTTTTCTTTTGCATATAAAGCCTTCCACTGATCTTTCCATAAAAGTTCTTTATTCTTTCCCCACAACTTAACCTGATATTGTTTCCACAGGGAATCTCTTGATGCCTGAGACAGTGTATCCATGTCCGCCATCCACTGCTCCTCCCTACCAGGTTCCCATTGATCTCTCTGGCCCTGATTCCAGACATCTTTCCTCTCGGCAAGCTGCAGCATTGATTTAAACTCACCAAAGAAAAGAGGTGCATAGTATTTCCACTCGCGTATCTCATTAATTAATTTACCTGTCTGGATTTTTCTGTTTGCCCTGTTTAAAACCCTGGCTGAAATCTTGTCACTGCTAATAATATCCCAGAATTTATTTTCTCCAACAAGGCTTCTCCAATCAACTGCAAATTTAAGGGAATCCATCTGGAACATTGAATCAGAAATAGCAACCTTAAGTCCTGCAATAAGTTTTAATTCAAGAGAATCCCAATCAGCAAGGCTCATTAAAGGCCTTCCGGCATCGAGACGTGCTGTAATCTCTGAGCGAAGTGTATCCGGAAGATCAAGCCCCCGAATAAGGCCGGCCATCTTTTTTGATGTTACCAATTTATCCCAGTTTATTGACGAGTCGATTGCATCAACTACCTCGGGATACATAAAAACATTTTTCATTAACTTGGGAATACTATCTGTAAAGGTATTGGTATTCTCCATGTACCTGTACTCAAGGTGATTAAGAGCCGACATCCTAGCTCTGCAAACATTCTGAAGTTCATCTTCTTTTTTCCATACGCCGGAAGGATACACTATGGAAAAAATAAGTCCGACTACAAAAACAACAATAAGTATTTCATAAAAAATACTGCCCCTGGCTTTCTCTGCCATTGCTCTTCCTCCTTATTGAAATGGGAGATTAGTTATTAATTATTATTTTACTTTTTAACAAAAACGTACGGTTTAATTCTGTTAAAAACTTTTTCTCCTATGCCCTTAACATCCATTAGCTGTGAAATTGATTCAAAGCCTCCGTTTGTCTTCCGAAAAGACACTATCCTTGCAGCTGTGATAGGGCCTATGCCCGGAAGTTTTTCAAAATCCACCTCTTTAGCACTATTAATTTCAATACTCAGCCTGTCTGATCTCTTTTTATCTTTTACAGGCATCTGCCTTGTTGTATCATGTGCAGCAAGTTTTATATTAATCCCCTTAGTATCCGGCAAAGGGCTATAATTATCTCTGTACCAGTATAATAATAATCCTGCTATAAAAAAACATAAAAGAAAAAGAACTGCAATTTTTTCCCGCCTGCTAAAACCAAACATCAGCAACCTCCGGTTAATTAAACCTCTTAATCTTCCGGAGGAAAAACATCTTTATGGTTAGCAAGTTTTGCAAATAACTCTTTTGCATCCTTTGATAGTTTGTTCGGCACCCAAACATTTACTCTTACAAGCTGGTCTCCCACGCCTCTTCCATGAAGATGCGGAATACCCTTGCCCTTCATTCTTAAAATTGTTCCTGACTGTATACCTGAATCAATCCTTAGTTTTGCTTTTCCCGAAAGAGTAGGCACTTCAACATCATCGCCCAGTACAGCTTGTGTTACGCTTATATTCAATACATAAAGGACATCATCACCATGACGAGTAAAAAGTTTATCCTCTTTTTCCTCAATAAAAACGTACACATCTCCTGATCCGCCTCCGGTGGCACCTGTATTGCCTTCTCCGCTCAGAGTAATATAATTACCCTCAGCAGCCCCTGCCGGAATCTTGACTTTAAGATACGCTTCAGCAGGTTTAATCCCTTTACCGCTGCAAGAAGAACATCTGTCTGTAATTACAGATCCTCTGCCGCCGCAGACAGGGCATGGTGACACATTTATAAACTGGCCGAAAATGGATCTGCTTACCTGCCGTATCTGTCCCGTACCATTACATTTCTGGCAAGTACGAACAGCATCTGAATTTGCTGCACCACTTCCTCCGCAAGCCTTACACCTCTCCATCCTCTTTATTTTAATCGTTTTCTCAACTCCGGAAGCGATCTCTTTTAAAGACAGTTTAAGCCTTATCTGAAGATCACTTCCCTTAGCAGGCCCTTTCCTTCCGGAAGAACCGCCGAAGAAATCTTCAAACCCGCCGAATCCCTCCATAAAAGTTCTGAGTGCTGAAGAGAGGTCAAAATCAAATCCGAATCCGCCGAAGCCTCCTGACCCGCCCTTTAAACCCTCATGGCCGAATCTGTCATATCTCTGCCTTTTTTCGGAGTTGCTTAATACTTCGTAGGCCTCTGCAGCTTCCTTAAACATCTCCTCTGCATCTTTATCACCGGGATTCCGATCCGGATGATACTGCATTGCCAGTTTACGATAGGCCTGCTTAATCTCAACAGTATCAGCGGTCTTTTCAACGCCCAGCACTTCGTAATAGTCTCTTTTTACCATTTCCACCAACTATCCTTCTACGCCTATTTACTGACAACTACCCTTGCATGCCGCAGGACTTCTCCGTTAAGCATGTACCCTTTTTCATACTCCTCAACTACCGTACCGGAAGGCACATCACTCTTTTCAACCTGCAACAAGGCTTCATGTTTCTCAACATCAAAGGGCTGTCCGACAGACTCAATAGGAGTAAGCCCGTATCTGGAAAACAGAGACATAAGCTTCTGGTGAATAAGTTCCACACCTTTTAACAGTTCGTGCTCCGCAGATTCTTTTTTTGAAGCTTCCAAAGAACGTTCAAAATCATCTACTACAGAAAGAATATCTCTTATAAGATCACGATTTGCGCTTTGAATAATGCGAGAAACTTCCCTCTCGGTACGTTTACGCATATTGTCAATTTCTGCTGTACGCCGCAGGAGTTGATCCTGCAGGGAATCAATCTCCTTTTGAGCTTGATATAACTTTTTTTTCAGCTCTGCTTCTTTATTCTTAGGTGCCCGTTTTTTGGACGATTTTTGTTTTTTTTCTGTTTTTAAAAATTCTCCTGCAGAGGCTTTTTCTTTTGACTTTTTTGAATTTGCCATATATCCGAACAACTGCTCCTTAACTTTATCTCAACAAAAAGACTGACTCATTGTTTTCGCTACATAATTCACAAGAGGAACTATTTTATCGTATCTCATTCTTATAGGGCCCACAACGCCGAGAGTACCAACATCTCTTCCCCTGCGGTAACTTGCAGCAACAACAGCAAAGGACTTCAGGTCCATCTTTTCATTTTCATTGCCTATTGTAACTTCTACATCCCGGACTTTACGGTTAAATATTCGAACAAGCCGGCTCTTGTCATCAATCAGAGATAAGAGAGGTTCAATTGTGTTAATAGATGAAAATTCAGGCTGCTTTAAGATATTCCTTGTGCCGGAATAGTGGACTTCCATCGGCTCTGAAAAATCAAACAGTTCTTCTGCATGGCCTGAAATTTTTTCAATAACAACACGGCAGCAGGGTTTTGCATCTCTTACTCTCTCTTTTATAGTATTTCGAATTTCCTCAAGAGTAAGGCTGCTTAATCTCTCATTCAAAACCGAACTCGCCTTAATCAGATCTTCATCATTTAACTTCGAATCAACTTCAAGAACCACTGTTTTCACAAGACGGCTCTTTACATGAATCACAGCAAGAATCTTACCGGCAGTTAGGTTAATCAACTCAAGATGATCAAAAACCCCCCAGGAAAGCCACGGAGTTAAAACAACACTCAGCTCTTCTGATATTTTCCCTAATATTTTCGATGTTTCATCGAGAATACTGCTCATACTTGAACCGCTGCTTTTTATAGTCTCTTTTACTGCCCTTCTCTCATCAGTAGAAAGCCCTTCTGAGCTCATGAGGCTATTAACATAAAAACGGTACGCTTTTTCAGTAGGAGTGCGTCCTGCTGAAATATGAGGCTGATTCAGATATCCCATTTCTTCAAGGTTTGCCATTTCATTTCTTATTGTGGCAGAACTTGAATTCAGCCTGTACGTTTTGACAAGATGCTTTGATCCCACCGGATAAGCAGTTTCAATATACTGCTGAATAATACACCGGAGGATATCTTTTTGCCTGTTATTTAATTTATGCATAAAATCAAACTGTTTTTAGTCCATAAGCCCAAACAAAACAAAGTATAATAAAGGTAATGATTTTTGTATATTCTGTCAAGACAAAAATAAAACGGATTTAAAGGGCATTAACAATTAAAAACAGCGATACTATAAAAATGTCAGCGCCTCAATTCAGGCACTGAATTACGGATTGTTTTCTCCGAATATTTTCTTTACCGCTTTCAAATATTTTGTTTTGCCTGCAGCTTCAGAAGAATATAGTGATCAGCCGTACATCTCAATATTGAGCCATTATTTATTAAAAATAATGGATTCAATCCACCGGCCGAATTCTTTCCACGGTACAGCCTTTATACCCATGGGAAGCAACTTTATTTCATCAACCGTACAAACTAGTATTCCAGGCTCACAGATATCTCCCGCAATACGCCTGAAATTATTCAATGAAGCTGTATGCTTCGGAACAGGAGTAGCAGTCTGTTTAATTTCAACCGGGTAAACTCGGCCGTTGAGCATTAAAATCAGGTCTACTTCCATACCATCATGGGATCGCCAAAAATATAGATCAGTTGGCTGCCCAAGTGTAACCAGACGTTTTAATGTATCAATAACAACCCAGCCCTCAAAGAATTGGCCGCCCATTGAACCATGCCAAAGGCCCTGAGAAGAAGGCTGTCTCGTAAAATACGAAGTGACGGCAGAATCCATAAAATAGATTTTGGGAGTTTTGATGAGCCGTTTTCCAAAATTCCGATAAAATGGTTTTAATAGATAAATCATATACGAAGCATTTAAAATATTAAGCCATTTCCTGCAGCCCGGCACACTCAGTCCGATTGAACGGCTGAGATCCGACAAATTGAGTTCCTGTCCGTGCCTCGCTGCAAGAAGCCCGATAAACTGTTCAAATTGCCCTAAATCCCGAATGCTCTGCAATTGACGAATGTCTCTTTCTACATAGGATCGTATATAGCTTGAGATCCACAGGTATCTCTGCTCCGGATGAAGAACAAGTTCGGGATATCCTCCGTTCCAGATAATATCCTGAATTTTATGATCAGGATGAACAGTAAAATATTCATCACTGTAAAATGTCAACAGATCGAAAATTGCAATACGCCCTGCTAAAGAATCACTGACATTTTTCATGATCTGAAACTGCTGTGAACCACTCATCAGGAATCTTCCGCTGCGAGTTCTTTCAGAATCTATACGCATTTTCAACCAGGAAAAAAGCTGCGGTACATACTGAATTTCATCAAGTATAACAGGTTTTCCGGAAAACTGATCAAGGAAACCATTCGGATCTTCACTTGCAAATTGTCTTTCAAGGGGATCGTCGAAACTTACATAGTTACATATTTCCCCATATTCTTCTTTCAGGAAAGTAGTCTTTCCTGACTGACGCGGCCCTGTAATAAGGACAGCGGGGAATGTTCGGAGAGCTTGATCAACTATTTTTTTTATTGGGCGATCTATATACATGTGACAAATTTAAACAATTAGTTTCAATTTGTCAATTAATTTTTCATTTATTTAGTAATTTCACCCTTTCGTTGTTATTCTTGAATTAGAATTCAAGATGATGAAAGCTTGAATCAAGGGGCTGTATCAAAAGTCCCAACCCTGTCATTGCGATTCCGGCTTGCCGGAAGAAGCATTCTCTTCAATTCGTGCTCAACTCCTGAGACTGCTATGTCGCTTCGCTCCTCGTAATGACTTCAAATCGACTTTTGATACAGCCCCTATAAATATCCATTCTTTTCCGATATCCGCCTTTTTAGGAATCTAAAGTATTAAGTTGCTTCACCCATAACTTTGATAATCAGCCTCTTTTTCCTCATCCCGTCGAACTCGGCATAAAAAATCTGCTGCCACGGGCCGAAATCAAGCTTTCCGTCTGTAACAGGAACAACAACCTGGTGGTGAACAAGAAGGCTTTTTAAATGAGCATCTCCGTTTGTCTCTCCTGTTCTGTGATGCATGTAGTCAGGCTTAAAGGGTGCAAGAGCTTCCAGCCAGGCATCAATATCCTGCCACAGGCCAGGCTCATGGTCATTGACAAAAACACCTGCTGTAATGTGCATTGCAGAGACAAGAACCATGCCTTCATCTATTCCGGACTCGTCTACAACTCTCTGCACATCGTCAGTAATATTGATAAGCTCCCTCTTTTTTGATGTATTAAACCACAGATATTCCGTTTTGAATTTCATCTCAATCCTTCCTTATTATTTTTTCCCCGGCTCCTTATGCCACATCAGCGAGATACTTTTCAGTTACCTTAACAATGTGCTTATGTATATCAGGAGATCCGGCAACTATATTCCCCGCTGACAAATCAATCCCGCCCTTAAAATCAGTAACAACACCACCGGCCTCTTTTACAAGAAGCGATCCTGCAGCAATATCCCACGGCTTAAGCTGAATTTCCCAGAAAGCTTCAAACCTGCCGCACGCAGTGTATGCAAGGTCAATTGCAGCAGCACCCATACGCCTTACACCTGCAGAACCGGTTAATATTTCACGGAACGACTCAAGATACGGCTTGATAAGATGCCTTGAACGCCAGGGAAAGCCTGTTGCAATCATTGAATCTGCAAAATCTTTTTGTTTAGATACATTTATCTTTTTGCCGTTAAGGAATGCACCCCTTCCCTTTTCAGCCCAGAACAGCTCTTCTGTTGCAGGAGAATATACAACCCCTATAATCATATCCGCATCTTTCATAAGCCCTATCGAAACTCCGAATACCGGAATTGAATGCACGTAATTTGCAGTACCGTCAAGAGGGTCAATAATCCACTGGTATGAAGATTCAGCTCTGTCCAGGCCTGACTCCTCTGCAACTATTTGATGATACGGAAAAGATTTTTTTATAATTCTGATGACTGCCTGTTCGGATTCGCGGTCTATTTCAGTTACATAATCCCCAATACCCTTCTTCTCAATTCGGCGCATATCGGGGTTCTTTAATCCCTCCATCAGAATACGTCCGGACTCTTTTGCAGCGGTAATTGCACAATCCAACATCATATTTTCCTTATTTATTGATAATCCCCTGTAAGAGTGAACCCTGCCCATGCAGCAGGATGGCTGTTTACCATTTTCTTTACAATCAGCTGTGCATTTCGCAAGGCACCTGCTTTGGATTGTCCTTTACTGAGTGCTCTGTAAAAACGTTTTACAAGTACTGCGGTTTCAAGATCACTTACTTTCCACAAACTGCTTACAAGGGAAGATGCACCGGCAAAAATAAAACTTCTCGTAAATCCAATAATTTCATCCCCGGGGGAGACCTTGCTCATACCTGTCTCACATCCGCTTAAAGTTACAAGGTCTGCTTTTACCTTCAACCCGAAGATCTCCTTTGCTTCTAATAATCCGTCAAATTTCTTGTCAGGCATTAAAAACAGAGATGATTTAAGGGGGGCTTTTTCATTGTAAACCGCATGACATGCAAAATGCAAAACATTATATGATCCTGCATATTTTCGTACTACGCCTTCCGTTGCTTTTTCCCCCGTATATATTCTGCAATCAGGGAATGAACGTGTAATTGCCTTTATCTCCCTCTCTGCAAAAACCAATGGTTCTTTTCCCTTTACCGCCGGATTACCAATAGCAAAAACCTGTGCCTTTCTATTAATCCCTTTTTTGGAATTTATACAAAAACGCATCACACTTACACTCGGTACGGATGAAACAGAGATTTTATCAATCAAATACAATCCGTCTCCGCGTTTAAGTGCAGCAAAAGGCAGATAGTGAAGAACTTTGTGGGGAGATATGATCAAATGCTTTTCAGAAAAAACCAATCCTTCAACCGGCCGTATTAAAATAGAGTACAACGCCCTTGAAAGATTGTCAACTGATAAATAGGCCTGTATATTTTCTCTGAAAAGGTACACTAATTTTTTCAGATGTCCGGATGGAATATCTTTTTGTTTTACTTCAATCCTGTTATTTGAAATAAACCATATAATTACACTTTTATCAGTAACAAAATATTTAACAAGCCCTACACTATCCGGCAGCATTTCCTGAACCTCTGCAGCAGATAACGGGTCAACTGTTATTAAAGATGCCAATTCAGGATAAGAAGTTTTAAGATTTGAAACGCGTATTGCGTACTCCCGCTGTGTAACTTCCAATTTTCTGCGGAGTTTTTTCAGCAGATCCTTTCCCGTAAAAGATGCTTTAACTACTTCTATACTGTCTTCCAGGCTCTCCACGGTTTTTCGTACAGCATTGATCTTTTGAATAACATCTGACTTTTCAGCACTTAATTCAATCTCTTTGTCAGCAAGCATGTCAATAAAACTTCGTGATTGCGCTCTTTCTGCATACAAAAATGCTTCTTCTTTCTCCCCCATATCAAGAAGCATAGAAACAACATCTGCATAAAGATCCGTTTTTGTACCAAAGAATCCCTGCTTCAGCTCTTCTACTTTCAAATCCCTGCGCACCTTTTCAACTATTCTTACAGCCTCTTTCAATTCTCCTATTGCTTCTTTTTTTCTGCCTGTCTCTTTAAGAACAAGCCCTCTCTGCCTTGCAATGCGCCACAGAAATGTAGGGGCTCCGAGATTCAGAGCATCATTATATGCAGTATCAAGAACCGCAAGGCTCATCTTTCTTTTTTTAAGAAGGTTCAAAGTCCTGCCGAGAGCAAGCAGGGCTTTCACTTCATCCCGCTTATCATTTATCTGTCTTGAAAGTTCAAGCCCCCTCTGCAGAAATGCTTTCGCCTTTTTCAAATTCCCGAGTTCAATCAAAAGCAGCCCAAGATCAACCTGGTCGTAAGCAAGGCCTCGTTTGTATTCGGCAACACTGTCAACTTTTACTGCTCTGCGGAAAAACTCCATTGCTCTTTTGTATTCTTTTTTACGGATCGAAACCAGCCCCATATTTTTAAGGATTGTTGCTTCGTTTAATGCATTTTTCCCGTTCTCTGCAATTGACAATGCTTTCTCAAGCCACACCATTGCCCTGTCTTCATTGCCAATATCCATATCAATAAGGCCTCTTGTACTGTATCCTGCTGCAAGCAGGTTTTGATCCTTGCCTTTTTTAAGCTGTACCAGTGCTTTTTCCTGATATTCCAGAGCCTCCTTGTACTGGCCCCGTTTCCATAAAAGGTTTGCCATGTACTGCATGCCCTGAACCTGCTGAACCTTAAACCCCAAATCTTTAAACAGAGAAAGCCCTTCAGTCTGAGCATCCAGGGCCTCATTGTACCTGCCGAGTTTCTCATATGCAAGGCCCAAAAGCTGATACCCCGAAGCGATATTCTTTTGAATATCCGAATTCTGCCCGCCATTTGATTTTAACATTGCAATACCCTGCTTAAGGGACATCAGGCCTGCCAAAGACGAATCTCCTTCGACAAGGAATTTACCTTTGAAAAGCAGGGCTTTTGCTTCGTCAATACTGTCTCCTCTTTTCTCAGCCATCACTTTTGCACTATCCGCCCATATTGCGCCTTTTTTAAACTCTCTCGCACGCGAATAGAGAAATGCAAGATAAAGAACCGCCTCCTCACGCTTGATTCCAGATTCAGCTTTTACAGCAATTTCTTTCTGAATTGCCGCAGCCTGCCTGAATTGTCCGGCCTTGACAAGAATGGATACAAACCTGGACATTTCAATTTTATAATGCCTGCCTGGTTTAAAGGCATAATCTCCAATAATCTTTTTCTGATAAAAAACTACACTTTCCCACATACCTGCTTTAATACTTACACTTACGAGCTGCCTGTATATTGAATGCTGTTTTGCAGTATCACCGATGGCTGCAGCCATATCAAGTGCTTCTTCAAGATATTTTTTTGATGTTTTATAATCACGCTTCTTGTAAAAACTATATGCCACGGACAATCGTTTATTAATATTATTCATGGCAAATAATCTTCTCTTCTCGATTGAAAATCCATTAAACCCCATAAAGCTGAAACATGCCCACGAAAAAGCAGTATCATCTTTTGTCTGAAATCTGGCATTAAAGAATGCAGACTCAAAAGACATGGAAGATATGCTTCTGAAGAACCCTGTTAAAAACGCATCCTCTGTATTTTCCGGTACAGGTTTTCTTATCCACAAAACAGAGGGAACTCCTCCGTAAAGTAACGTATAGGCAAAAACTGACAATTCATCGTCCGTTATTTTTTTTCTGCTTTCAAGTATGGCAATACTGGCTTTGATATCAAAAGAGAACAAATCTCTTAAACTGATGAGCCCTTCCGAAGATGTGTCTGCAGCAAGAAACAGTGTTGTACCGAAAGGATCAGTATCTCTGTAAAAAAATCTTTTTGAGAATATAAACATGTCTGCACCGGACAGAGCCTTGTGTAAAGCTTCAGGCGTCGCATCTCTGCCGGAGAGCACATTAACCTTTAAATTCCCGTAATTCTTTACATTGATATTGCTGCGTGTATCAGTTATTGATAAAAGCGATTTCTGGTTTATACGCGGCCTGTTTTGCGCAATTAAAGCATAACTTAAATCCGGGCAGTATCTTATATTTTTCTCCATACCGAGAAAACCCTTATCATCAGCCAGGGCCTCAAAAGGGAGATTATGAACGAAACCGCTCTGAACAAACATAAGGGATTTCTTTTTATTGATAATTCTTTTCATCGGAGACAGGAGGAGATCAAAAATATGCCTGCTCTCAATCTTTGACAATGAGGAGTTGTAAAATTCTTCCTTAAATCCCGACACTGCTGAATTAATTTTTTTATACGGATATGGAATTATTCCTGAATAGACGCTATCCCTTGTGACAGCAGCCACATAACTGGAATCATGGCCGGGGATAAACAGGATTGCCGCCTCATCATCCGGCAGTATATTTTGGAACTTTGATAAAGAAAATTCATAAGCACCTGCAAAATAGGCAAGAACATCATCTTCCTGCTGAATAGCATGCCTGTATTTTTCAAGTTCTCTTTCCGCCTGTTTTTTAATCCGCTCTCTGTTCCTTCTTTTCGCACCTGATGATTCCGACAGAATCCAGGCCTCTTTTTTTGCATATAAATAATTTTTCCATATTATCTTATGGTTCTCTTTCCTGAAAAGAGGCTCACTAATACTGACAAATTCAGCAATTTCTCTCTGCTTTCCCTGTTCAAGAATCCTGACCGCCTCTGGAATATCTCCTTTTTTTACACTTTCCATAGCTGCATCGTCAAAAAGTTTTCTGTGCTCCTCTTCAACAGGTACAAGGGAAAAGGGCACTGTTTCATTAGGAGGAACTTTAAGCCGGAATTCCACAGCTTTCGTATAAAGACTGTCAATTTCCGGACCTGCAGAATCTGAAATTGCCGAAAGGAATCTTGCCTTTGCATAAATAATTCTCCACATCGGCCTTAAATCGCCTGATTTGCGAATAAATCTTTCGGCCTGTGAAACGGTTTTTAACGCCTCTTCATACTCTCCTGACGCAGCCCAGACTTCTGCCAGATTTTTGTCAATAACTCCTCTCAGATAAAAATTACCGTATTGATCAGCAAACGCCCTTGCCTGTAAAAAATATCTGACAGACTGCTCAAGCTTCATAAAACGCTTCAATGTTTTTTTAACATTAAATAATATTTTTATATTTTTATATTTTAAGTTTTGAGCCTCGGAAAATTCAATTCCGCCAAGTATATTCAGAATTTCTATTTTACTTATCCGATCTGTACTGTTATTCCTCTCTAATTCTTCAGATAAAATTTTCCTTGCAAAGTCTCCCTTATCACTGTCCCATTTTCCGGACAGATCCTTCAATGCCGTATATCCGAGGTTAAGAGTTGTAAGGCGCGTTCCTGCCTTATCTTTGGCTTTTATACATTTTTGAAAAGCTTCAAGAAGATAATCCCAGGATTTATCATCATTCCCCAGTTTCAGGAAGAGAACCCCTATTCTGTTAAGACACACTCTTTCTGCAAGTTTGTCTCCTGAATTGCGGAAAAGTTCAAGCCTTTTAAGCTCATAGCTTATCGCTTCATGAACAACTCCCATATCTTCCATACTTCTGCTGATCAACCCGTAAATAAGGGCAGCTTCCTGCGAATAAGAAACTCCTTCGGATAATCCCGGCCCGATTGTACTTACCTTCCAGATGGGAATGGAGAGGCCCAGAAGTTCTATTCTCACATATTTATCACTAGCTTTTTCCGGAATGCCCTTTAATGCAGGCAGCATTTTCTCCGCTCTTTTTCCTTCTGTAATAACTTCCCTGGGCTCCTCAAGAAGATAAAAATTATATGCAAGATTCCTGAACGCAAGTTCTGCGTCTCTGTACCGCCCCATTCTCTCATACCGCATTCCAATCTGCTGATAGATGGGAAGTGCATCTTCATATCTGTCTGAAAGATAGTAGTAAAATGCAATCAAATTCAACGAACGGAGTTCTTCATCAACTTTGCTGATTTTTTTGAACGTTTTTGCTGCAATTGTCAGGTATTTGACAGTAACTGTTGTATCCTGAGTAAATACACCGCAATGCCCTGCCCGCTGATAAAAGACTGCCTTTTCAAGATTTGTTAAAAAAGTTGTGTCTGTATCCAGCCTTTTCTGATAGTAGAACAACGCCTTGCCGTATCCGTACTGCCCCAGTTTGTAAAAATTATTAGCAAGATTTTGAAGCAGCATTACTTCGAGCTTAGGATTCTTCTTCTCATCATTAACTTCAATACCTGTAATAAGTGTCTGAATAGCTTTCTCATGAAAATTACTTCCCCTGCTGCTCTCGCCTCTGAAAAAACCGTATATCATTGAAACCGGAGAATAAATAATATCTCTAATTCTTCTTAGAATCCCCTTTTTCCTGCTTCTCTCCCGTACAATGTAATCTTCTATAAGTTCATAATTATAGCTCAGGGTCAAATACGGATAAGGCTGCTGATAATCCTGTTTAAGAGATTCTGAAAGCGCCTTGTTGGATTCAGTTAGTTTTTTTCTGTTCTTTTCACCTTTAAATGAAAATGCCAATCCGTAACCGTAAAAAATACTCGGCCTGCTTTTGTTATTTACCTTCTCTTCGTACTCTTTTAAAAGGGCATCAATTGTCCCGTTGTAAAATGCGGACTTTACAAGCCCTCTGTGTACTTTAAAATCTTCAGGGTGCAGTTTTAAAGCCTGGCGGAAGCGAGCTTCTGCAAGAGCAAAATCTCCTGCATTAAACAGACGTTCCGCTGTTTTCATTAAAAGAGAAAATCTCATCTCCCTTGCCTGGGAAGCAAACCGGCCCCCTTCGGTCAGAGAATACTCCTTTTCGACATCTTCAAGAAGGAAAATGGCTTTGAGTTCATCCTCCTGGGCTTCATACACAGAAGCAAGCATAATATCCGCCTTTGCCTTTGCCCATTCAATATCAGGGAATAGCTGCGCGGTTGATTTTAACTCTTCTGCACTCTGCCTGTAGCGGGAAGAATCTATCAATGTTCTGCAGATCAACAGATGGGCCTGAGCCTGCAGAGAGGGGACATCTTCCGTATCCTTTATAATTCGGCGGAGCCTGGAAACTCTCTCTTTTAATGTTCCTGAAACATAACTGAGAAGCCGTTCGCCTGCCCTGCCTCGCCACAGAGGAACAGCGCTGTACTCCTTTAGAACAGTAAGGTATTCATTGTCTGCCATATTCTGCTCGGACTGAGCCGCAAAAATATCTCCTATCTTTAAAAGAGCCTGTGCCCTGAAATTGCTTTTATAGGGAAACAGGGAAAGAACTTTGGTATATGCTTCAAGAGCGCCTGCATGATTATCGGACCGTATAAGCAGGCCGCCTTTCTGTATCAGGGCTTCAGCTTGAATTCTGCGGTTTGTCCTGTAAACTTCTGCAATCTTTGTACACTCTTCAATTTTTTTATTTGTTGAATATTCTGAAAAATAGCTTCTTTTTAAAAACGCACGGCCTTTTTCAGAGGAACCGTGTGGAGAAGCAAAATATGCTTTGTTAAAACTAATGTATGCATTTGCAGTATCATTTAAAGTAAGATAGATTTCACCTTGCTGGATAAGAGAACGCGCCTTAATCAGAGAATCCGACGGGAACCGTTTCACAAGAGATTTAAGGGAAATTAAAATCTGAGACAGGGCTCGCAGCGATACTGCTTCCCCTGACCTCTCAAGAATTTTCTCATACTCCGATCGTGCATCAGGTAATTGAGGTATAATTCCGTGTGCAGGAATTGACCAGATATCAAGTTTATGCTTATAGTCCGAACCGAAATAGATTTTATTATCAATTCCCCATGACGGACAGGAGCTTCCCGAAAAGTTTGTAGTAATCTGAATTTCCGGACTGTCAGTCAGGGTTTGATTCCCGGATATAAGAGAATCCGCGTTTATTTTTTTTACAAAGAGGACTCCTTTTTCAAAAGAGGGAGAACCATCACTTTGTACTTTTTTTCTTATTTGCCGGACAAAAACAATTTCATCTCCGAGGGGTGAAAACTTTGCTGATCTATCCGCATCCCTGCCCTTTGTGATTTGTACAACCTTTCCTCCGAGAATTTCAGGATTGTTGATATTAATCAGAAACAGGTCGCCGCCAGGTTCTTTTCTTACTGAAGTAAAAATAAGATTTCCCGAAGGAGACGGAGACCATGAAGGTTCAAAGCCTCCCTGTGCAGTAATCTGAAAAGGGCTTCCCTCCTTCAAGTCATAAACCCAGATATTCCGTTTTCCCGAACGCGTAGAAGTGTATGCAATGTATCTGCCGTCAGGAGAAAAAACAGGGGATATATCAACACCTCTGTATTCTGTTACTCTTCTGAGTTTCTTAAGTTTTGCCCCGTTTTTCAACAAAGACACTTCAGCAATCCAGATATCTCCGAAAGCATCGAACCTGCGTGATACAAAAGCAATACTTTTGCCGTCAGGAGACCATGAAGGAAGAAAATCATCCGCACTATGCCTTGTTATCCTGCAGGGCACACCGCGGGGCAGTTTCAGAATCCATATATCAGTATTAACACTGCGGGAAGAGACAAATGCCAGCCTTTTGCCGTCAGGAGAAACTGAAGGCTGAAAATCCGCTTCCGGATGTGTTGTTATCTGTACAAGTTCCGGCAGGTCTGTCTCTTTTGCATATAGATTGAAACAGATCAAAAAGAAAATTATAAAAATAAAAGACCCTGATAAAAAACCGGCTCTTGCGAAAAATCTATTTTTTCTTATTCCACGTTCCATCTGCACTCTGTATCCATGTGCCTTTCGGGGAATTCTCCTGATACATACGGGCAAAAACCTGTTCAATTCCCTTCCTGGCAGACTCTGTTAATGATCCGTTTATCTCAATGATTCTTCCTACAATCACTTCTCTGTCTTCGTTCTCTTCCTCCACAATCTCTCTTACCAGATCCGATTCTTCAGGAGATGCGGCAGCCGCCTCTTTACGTACAAATAGAAATCCATGCACGTCCTCCCCTATAAAGCCCTTTTTTTTAAATTCCTCAACATCATCCCTGTTAAACTTCTGACGCTGAATAGCTTCCAGAACCCTCCGCTTTTCAGGAGACACAACAGACTGCCTGTGCCCTGCGCCTCTTGTGGACGCAATCATCCATGTGTCCTGTTTTATTCTGTCGTATGTACCGATTACTTCTCTTTCAAGGGTTGTTTTCTCGCCTGTAACCCTCAGTTCCGGTGCTCTTATGGTGCAGGAAAAAAACAGCATCATAAAAACCGCAAGAGCGGAAATGGATTTAATTGTTTTCATTTCAGATTTTCCTTTTTATTCTTTTTCATGTTTTCCATAAAAAATGCCAGCGGCAGCCTTCCATACTCCAGGTTCTCAGGAATACGAATGGGAGAAAACCACGGCTGTGATAAAGATAGAGACGGATAGATATAACCATGCCTAAGGTTAAAAGCAAAACCCATCGGCTTCCACCCGGTTTTTATGAGGCGCCTTGTGATCTGTATTGATTTATCCGTTCCGGACGGATCAATCCCTTTTAAAAGAGCAGCTGCAAATTCCGACCCCATTTCCGAAATACGGAAATACCCGTTTACATCTATCCCCTTCTCAGGATCAGTCCCCCTCCCCTTTATGGAGGCTGTGGCATTGACAACTGTCTTCTCCCCCTTTCCCGGCCCTGCAATATAGTTGGCATCTATATTAGAAAACTGGCAGTTAAACAGATACTTAACTCCGCCCTCCTTAAAATTATCAGCATTAA
>JAGGVB010000025.1 GCA_021158245.1 bacterium
ATTGAAATTTTCTATAATCGTATTCGGAAACATTCATATCTTGACAACATGTCTCCGGTGCAATTCACGGCCATGAAAAAGGCTGTTTAATCTTAACTATGTGTCCATTTTTTTGTGGCAATTCCATATCTTTTTTTTGTGCTATGAGACAATTAAATTCCTTTTGGACTTTTATTGTTAACAATGCAATTCTTCTTCTATCTTCATTTAAACTATTTTGCATTTTTACTTCTTCTTGATTTACAACTGTTATATAATTTTCTTTAAATTCTGGGTTTCTTAATATTCCCTTTATTTCTAAATGACCATTACCAACTATTTCAGCATTAAGATATTGGGCAATATTTTTTAATTTAATCATCATATACTAATTCCTTTGAATCAAAGAATATTTTTTAAATAAAATAAATCCCTCATTATTTTCCACTATGGAATAAATAGAATTATTAACAAAAAATGTATATTTATCAAAAATACTTTCAAAAACTATATCATCTTCCGGAGGTGACAATATTATCTCTCTTATATAAATACCATCTTTATTAAAAACATCTAAATGAACTTTTTTATCACTTGTTATCCTCTTAACCAATAAATTCTCTTTATCATTTATCCATATCCCATTAAAAAATGGATGATTGGGGGGGAATTTTATATATTTTTTTCTCCATTTATAGAAATCCTCTCTATGTTTTGATCTACCCTTTTCCATATAAGAATTAATATAATCTCTTTTCTCACTACTTGAGATTTTAACAGAAGGGCTCTGTTTTTTGATTATCATAACCTTGTTGAAATCAACATCAAAGACACTGATTGCATATTTACCGGAAAAACCATAATATATACAATCAGTATTTTTGTTGTACGCAATATATCCGCAAGGTGCAAACGGAGATGGTATTCCAACTGTACCTTTATCTGTAGAAACAAATTCTCTTTTTTGCCATGTCATGCTTTCCGACTTAGATATTACTTCGCCCTCATTATCAATTTTAACGATCTTACACCTGTCTCCGTTTACTGTAAATTTTATACAAAAAATTATATAATTCCCTGCAGTATCAATAAAAATTGCTCCTGGTATTGCACCAACATCAACTCTCAAGTCTGCAAGAAATCTTCCATTAAGATCATACTGTGATATTTTAATGTTACCACCATCAACGACATATATCACACTGTCTTTGACATAAACATAAGTCGGATAAATCCATTCACCAGGGCCGCGTCCTTTTCTTCCAAATTTTCTTTTAAATTTTCCATATTTATCGAACACTCTTACCTGCCTTTCATTCCCTTCAATCAGGTATATATTTTCATAATCATCTACATATAATGCCGATATTTTAGAAAAGCAATAATTGCTGTCACCACCATTTTCTCCTATTGACAGTTCTTCTTTTAAAAGATATTGATCTGAACCATCCTTTGGCGCTCTCAAATTATTTACTACTTTTTCTTGCTTCAATCTCACCTGAGCAAAAACATGAAAAACAATCAAAAATATAATTAATACGCATGTAATTTTTCTCATGTCGCAAGACCCCTTATTAAACTATTTCTATATCATTTAAGAAATCAAAAGCATTGTAATTCTGCTCCCGAATAGTGATATATGATACTAAATCATTATAAATTCCTTCCCGAATATTATTACATTTCTTCCTAAATAACTCTTCATCAATTATTCCATTTCTATTAAAATCTTTTACACATTTTTGACAAAAACGAACAGCCCAACAATTAAAACAATACTTTGAATATAAATCTTCTAAGTCTGTATAAAAATTATAAATCTTATTAAAATCGAATCCATTGAACACACTACCTAAATTATAGACATCCTCAATATAAGAGCAAAAATTAAAGGTCCCATCTGAATTTATAAATATACCTCTTTCCGGGAATGTGCATTGACCATGAGAAGGTACTTCTGTAGAGAGGGTTGTACAAACTCTACGATGATAATTCAAATATTTCATTCTGAATAAACTCATTTCTAATTTACTTGGTTTCTCATTTTTCGATAATTTTCTTTTAAAATTATTAAGAATATTAACAAAGCTTTCAATATGTTTCTCTCTTTCTGCTGGACTAAATTGTTTAAAAAAGACTGTATTCTTTTTATTAACCATTGCACATTTCACTCTCACAGCCTTTGCTATAATTTCCTCATTAATAATGAATTGGTTTAATTCTGAAAAATGATACGGAGGGGCTAATACCATATTGAATCTAACTTTCTTCTTATAATAATCTGGGTACATTGACTCCATAATTTTTAAATTTCTCATAATAGTATTAAAAGTCCCTTTACTATTTTTAAAAACTCTATATCTATCATGAATTCTTTCTGGACCATCCAAACTAATTAAAAGAGAAAAATTGTTTTCAACCAAATATTTTATTATATCTTTATTTAACAATGTTGCATTAGTTGTCATTAATAGACGTATTGCTCCTTTATGTTTTTCTTTAATATATTTCACACATGCTGCGATTAGTTTGAAATTCAATAACGGTTCTCCGCCATAGAAAGAAATCGTTTTCTCCTGAACTTTACTGCTATACTTTAAATAAAAATCTACTGCTTTCTTCATTACAGTTAAACTCATATATTTTTCCGAATGAATTCTATGATATTTATAAGAATCAGAATAAATACAGTATTTACACCTCAAATTACAATCTTCGGTAACTACTAAAGTTATCTTACTGATATTACTTAGCATAGATTCTTTTATACGTTTTTTAAATGGCTCAGTACGAAAATAATTAATTTTAGGTCTATGCGTTGAGAAATAACCTTTTTTTGTAAATAAATTTATTTCCTCTTTTACTTTATTAATATTTTTAGGCGAATTGTAAATTTTGCTTATTTTATATGTAATATCATCTTCTATATTATCTACAAATGTATAATTTAATTTATCTACTTTTAAAATTTCATTAGTATTAACATCATAAATATAATACTTATCATTAATTCTGATTTTCTTAATAAAAGGTTTATTAACCACAGGTAACTCCTTTGATAATAATCACCCGAGGTTTTCTCCCATAAGAAAACCTCGGATTTAATAACTAACAAAAATTACTTATCCCTCTTCTTTATGCTCCGCTTTTGAGTCATCACCGGCGTCAACATTTTTATCATCTTCACTACAACCACAAACACAATCATCACAAGTCCCTGGAGCATTCATAAGATTTGCTTGATCTGAAAAAATATTTTCAATCATGAAAATCACCTCCTTTCTTTTTATTACATTTGCGCAAATGCATTCAATTAATCACATAACAGTTTATTTTCATCCTACTTATTTTATTAAAGTTCATACCCGAAACACCCGCAATCTGAATTCAAATCTATGATTGTTCCGTAAACGCTTATCAGGAAAAATCCTGAAAACAGAATTAATGCAGACATTGCTGCAAACTTCGGATACATCCCGGAAACAAGAAGCACTCCGATTAAAATCTCTAAAACAGGAAGGATTGAAATAACAATGAGAATTAAAGATTCAGGAATAGCCTTAAAATCCATCATAAGATCAACAGCTTTTGACGGATCAATAATCTTTGCAATACCAAAAAAAGTTAAAACAAGTCCGAGAATAATCTTAACCACTCTCACATGCTTCACAAATTCCCCCTGAATTTCGGAATTTGATTTTCCTAATTGTTCGGCATATCTGTCTTACTTAGGGAGGATCCTTATTGATTCAGGATACAATCATCCCCTCATATGAAGACACACTACTAAATGATGAAATTTTGGTATGATGTTTTTTCTAAAGATGCAAGTGCTGTACTGCTTAAAATTTATCATCAACTTTCAGAATATATAAAAATATAAACCATCTGTCAAGTACTTTTTCATTATTTCTTATCTGCTTATTTTCTTTTTACTGTTTTAGTTCCTGGTTTTATTCAAGTTACATCTTTTAACAGTTTTCAAACAATATTTCCGCTCGGCAAGGACAAATCCTGCGGAGGGACTGAGGCATGAGTAGAGTGGATTTGAGTGAAACTGGAAGCTTTATCAAATATCTGGACAAATCAGGGCTGAAGGGTAACAGTACACCCCGATAAGTTAAAATAATTTTTTTTCTTAGTATGATCAAAGCCGGCTGTTTTTCTCATAGCAACAATTAAAATATCCGAATTAATTATTGGTGCCGATACATCTCAAATTGGTTTTTTTAAATAATTAATTGCTGTTCATTTTAGATTGTTCAAGGCGATATCCTGCTTTTGGTCAAGTAAAGTAAAAGACAGAATACATAATTTCTAATAAAACGCAAACAAAAAGCCGCTGAAATTCTTCAACGGCTTTTCTGTTTAGAGCGGGGTCGACGGGATTCGAACCCGCAACTTCCGGCGTGACAGGCCGGTGCTCTAACCAAATTGAACTACGACCCCCTGTGGGCGATACTGGATTCGAACCAGTGACCCCCTGCTTGTAAGGCAGGTGCTCTGAACCAGCTGAGCTAATCGCCCTGGTTCAAAAAATAAACAGCATCAGCCGTTTACTTCATTTGCAGAGGTATTGTCCCTCTTCTTGTGGTATAGAATTGCCAAAGGAAAAATTATAACGTAGGCAATAACCATAAGAACAGGTGCAAGATCGAGAGACCAGAAACTGTCCCATGGACCTTTGCTTAAACAAACATTTCCAATGATGAGAACTGCAAGACCAATAATAAAAAGAACATAATTAGTCTTAGTAAAGGGCAGAACATTTCCCTTTTTACTCTTTTTACCTCTTTTAATCTGTTTAACCATCTTTCCTCCACAAAGAGATAAAAATATAATTAAATCTATGCTTTTTGTCAAGATAAATATTTTTATTCTCTGGCACCCCGCGTTCGCATTGACTCATAAATAAAGTAACTTTAGAGGAATTGAACTTTTTCATAAATTAGTCGTTGCCTCAAAATAGATGTAACCGTAAAGACGGAAGATTTTAGGATGAGTACATCGACTAAATATAAAATTTTAGAAGCAATAAGGATACGGTACAAAAATTCAGCAGGGAAAATAAAAACGCAGCTATTAAATGAGTTTCGTTCGCTATACGGATATAACAGAAAATATGCGATTAGGTTATTAAATTCATCCGCTTTTGTAAAATCTGTTGAAAATCTATCAAAAAGAGGCAGGAAAAAAGTTTATGACGATCCGATTATTTTGGTAGTTTTGAGAGATATTTGGGTTGCCACAAACCTTCCATGGTTGTCGCGTAAGGTTTGTTTATCTTACTTCCATCTATTATTAAATATCGGCTTCGGCTGAAGACTCTACGATTCTTCGTTAAATGCATTTCAAGTATCCGATCGCCTAAATCTTCTTTTTGCAGATACCTTGTAAATCGTTCACATATTTTTTTGCTTATATCTTCTTCTAAACTTGAAGCAATTCGAGTAATATAGACTTGCCCTGAACGAAAGAATCTATATCCAAATTTTCTCATATTTTTTTCGGGCCTTGTAAGTTTCTCTTGATATTTCATGTTAGTGATTAAACTTCACTTGGATGTTACGTGTAATGTCTTTCATTTTGCCTCCTTTTTTGTGTTGTCTTGATACAATAAGGAGGCAATTTTTTTTCATTTTTTCAAGTACTTTCTTTGCTTAACTCGCTGTTTTTTTAATCGTATTTTTTAATCCATTAATTTTTCGGAGAATACCTATGCTTTTTTCCCCGTTGACTATTAATATAAATATCCATATATTTAAAGCTATGTACAAAAAAAATATACGAAATTTTTGCATAATTGCCCACATTGACCACGGCAAATCCACACTTGCTGACAGGCTGCTTGAGAAGACCCATACTGTCTCTCCTGAAGCTATGATGAATCAGGTTCTTGATGACATGGATCTGGAGCGGGAACGCGGTATCACAATCAAAGCCCATGCAATCTCAATGCGGTATGAATATAAACCAAAGGATAATTACCTTCTCAATCTTATTGATACTCCCGGGCACGTTGATTTTTCTTATGAAGTATCACGAAGCCTTGCTGCATGTGAGGGAGCTCTTCTCATCATTGATGCCGCTCAGGGCATAGAAGCACAGACAGTCAGTAATATCTATCTTGCTCTTGAGAACGACCTTACAATTCTGCCTGTAATTAACAAAATCGACCTTTCGAGCGCACAGATTGAACGGACGCAAAAGGAGATAATAGACCTTCTCGGAGTTACTAAGGAAGAAATCCTTCTTATAAGCGCAAAACAGGGAACCGGAATAGATACTGTACTTGAGGCTATTGTCAACAGAATCCCTCCCCCTGAAGGTGAATCAGACGGCCAGCCGAGGGCCCTCATATTTGACTCTGTATTTGATTATTACAGAGGTGCAATAGCTTATGTGCGTATGGTTGACGGCATACTGAATACAGGCGATACGATTAAATTCATGTCAACCGGAAAAGAGTTTAACATTGACGAACTCGGTATACTCAGGCTGCACCGCCACAAAAAAAAATCTTTGAGATCAGGAGAAGTCGGCTACATTATAGCAGGAGCGAAAAACCTTAAAGACACTAAAGTAGGAGATACAATAACACTTGCGTCTGATCCTGCTGAAAAGCCCCTGCCCGGATTTCATGAGCCAAAACCTATGGTATTCTCAGGATTGTTTCCTACTGATTCTGATGATTTGGAGGAACTTCGGAATGCTCTTGATCGTTTAAAACTCAATGATTCCGCTCTGTCAATTATGCCGGAGAGTTCTGCTGCGCTCGGGTTCGGATTCAGGGTAGGTTTTCTCGGCCTGCTGCACATGGAGATAATTCAGGAACGGCTTGAGAGAGAATACAAACAGAGCCTTATAACTACAATGCCGAACGTTGAAATAAGGGTAATTAAAAAGAACGGAGAGACTCTGACAATTGATAATCCCGCAAAATTACCCCAGGTACATGAAGTGGATAAAATCGAAGAGCCTTTTGTTGATGCGCATATTATAACCCCCTCCGAGTATGTAGGCAATTTAATGAAGCTTGCACAGGAGAGAAGAGGCGTTTATAAAAATACATCATACATAGATGAGACCAGAGCAAATCTTCACTACCATCTCCCTTTATCGGAGATTATTTTTGATTTTTACGATAAGCTGAAATCAGTATCAAGAGGATATGCATCATTTGATTACGACCTTATAGGATTTGAGAAATCCGATCTCGTTAAACTTGACCTGCTTATTAATGCAGAGCCTGTGGACGCGCTGTCTATGATAGTACACAGGTCAAAAGCATTTGAATGGGGGCAAAAACTTACTATAAAATTAAAAGAAATAATACCGCGCCAGATGTTTGAAGTTGCAATTCAGGCTGCAATCGGATCTAAGGTAATTTCAAGAACAACTGTTAAAGCTTTACGTAAGAATGTTACAGCTAAATGCTACGGCGGAGACATCTCAAGAAAAAGAAAATTACTGGAAAAACAGAGGCAGGGGAAAAAACGTATGAAAATGGTGGGAAAGGTTGAAATCCCCCAGGAAGCATTCCTCGCTCTTTTACAAATCAAATAAAAATCAGGGGCTATTTATGAACCAGTCAATCAAACAAAAACCCAAAGGAAAAAATAACAAAAGCGCTGCAAGACAATATGCAGAATCCTTTCTTGTTGCTCTGATTATCGCACTGGTAATCCGTGCTCTTGTCATATACCCTTTTAGAATCCCCACAGGTTCAATGGAAGATACGCTTTTAGTCGGAGACTTCCTCCTTGCCAACAAGTTTGTATACGGCCTGCGTTCTCCCGACTGGATAGGAATTCCATATACAAAATTAGGCTTTGAGATACCATTTTTCAGAACTCCGGGATTCAGGAATCCCAAACAGGGAGATGTTGTAATTTTTAAATATCCGAGGGATCCGAAACTTAACTATATCAAAAGATGCATTGCTGTCAGCGGAGATACAATTGAAGTCAGGCATAAAAAAGTTTATGTAAACGGAAAGCTTTTTCCTGACCCTCCTAATGCAAAATATATCGGAGCAATGTATCCCGAATCATACAAAGAGTATGCAATATTTCCGCCGAATGCAGGAAACAGAGACAATTACGGCCCTGTAAGAATTCCTGCGCCCGGAGATGTATATACATTCTCAGATTCAAACAGAAGTGTATGGTTTGAGCGTTTTCAGCTTATAATTTACGAAGGCCATACAATTACATTGAGTTACAAAGGCCAGACAACTAACCTTACACTCTCCAATCAGAACAGATGGCCGAGAGCGCTTGAGACCTACCCTGTTTCCAGTTTTGCAATTGACGGAACACCTCTTGATAAATGTAAATACATTGTTAAAAATATTCTATACTTCATGATGGGAGACAACAGAGACAACAGCCTTGATTCCAGGTACTGGGGATTTTTACCTGAAAGGTATGTTGTGGGTGAAGGCCTGATAATATACTTTTCATGGAACAGCGAACTGCCTTTTTACAGGCTGACAAAAAAACTTAGAATTCAACGAATTCTTAATCTGATTCATTAAAGCATGGCAGGAATTTACATACACGTTCCTTTTTGTAAAAGAAAATGCAGCTACTGTGATTTTTACTCTGTAACTGCTCAAAATAAAATTCCTGTTTTTATTAATTCCATTATAAGGGAGATATTTCTTAAGAAAGAATCTCCCTTTGGTAATATTACATTTGATACAGTATATTTCGGGGGCGGCACTCCGTCCCTTCTCTCTTCCCTGCAGATCAGTGAAATCTTAACTGCTGTATATAACAACTTTACAGTATCAAATGATCCGGAAATTACTATTGAAGCAAATCCCTTTACCCTTGACAACAACAATCTTGAAAATTTCAGAAAAACCGGAATAAACCGTATAAGTATAGGATGCCAGTCCTTTAATAATGATGAACTAAAACTCCTCGGCAGGCTTCACAACTCTAATCAGGGAGAAAACGCTGTAAAACTTGCAAAGGAATTCTTTGACAACATAAGCATTGATCTCATATTCGGACTCCCCGGACAGAGCAAAGAGACATGGCGAAAAACATTAAATAAAGCTACAGCCCTTAAGCCGGATCACATTTCAACCTATGTACTTTCATGGTCAGATAGAACTCCCATGGGAAGGCTTATTGAAACCGGCAGACTGGAAAAACCTGAAACTGAAACAATTGCCGAAATGTACTTAATGACAAGCAGCATGCTGAAATCAGCAGGTTATATACATTATGAAATTTCCAACTTCGCACAACCTGGAATGGAATCAAAACACAATACAGGATATTGGAATGGCGAGCCCTATCTCGGTTTCGGGCCTTCGGCACACTCTTTTTCAGGCAGCATGAGAGAGTGGAATGCAAGTAATATTGATGAATACGTAAGCATGATATCACATGGGGAAAAACCTGTTCAGGATTATGAAGAACTGAGTGAAAATGACAGGCTTCTGGAAAGAATCGCTTTGGGACTGCGGACTGTTGAAGGAATTCCCCTGTCCATGATTAAAAATAGTCTGGATATTGCTGAAGATCTTATAAAAAAGGGCCTTGCGAGAAAGGAAGGAAATCGTTTCATTCTTCTCCCTGAAGGGATGCTGCTCGCAGATGAGATTGCTGTAAAATTCATACAGCTTTGCCAATGATTTTTATTAGGAGGATTAAAAGGAGCCGTATGAAAAGCCTGCTTATTTTATAACGCAGATTACAGCTTTTAATACGGCCCCTTGATTTAAAACTATTTTTTCAGATGCTTGAGCATCTTTTGTGCTTCTGCTTTGAATGCAGGATCATCTTCTTCCACATTGGGAAGTTCAAGCACTTTCTGCAGAGGCTCGCGCATCAGTTCTTTTTTGCCCATATATTTGTATGTACGGGCAAGTTCCAGATAATGCTCTATATGATTCGGATTAATCTCGATTGCTTTTTTGAACATTTTAACAGCTTCCTCATTGGAAGCAGGAGGTACACCGCCGTAGAGAATTTTTGCAAAGGAACGAAGCACCCAGCTTAAGTTTGCAAGGCCCTGATTCCATCTGCCGAGAACGTGATAAGCAAGATCAGCATTGGGGTTGAGTTCAACAGCCTTTTTTGCTTCTTTCTCAATAAGTTTTGAGAGTTCAATCTTTTTCTTGCCGCCGCGGAAAAGTGCAAGCCTTCCGTAAGCAACTGAAAGTTTGAAATGGCCTTGCCAGCCTTCAGGATTAAGCTCTGTTGCTTTCTGACAATATTCAACAGCTTTAGCAAAAAGAGACTCCTTGCGCGCTTTCTGATTATCCGGGAGCTTATTTGCAAACTCTGTTGTTTCATCGCCTGTTTTCCATGCTGCTTCGTAATTAGCGGGATCCAATTTTAAAGCATTCATGTAATCAATAGCAGCCATTTCATGATTCCACTTTGCAGCAAGAGAATCACCCTTTGCAATAAGTGCAGCTACGTCCTGTCCCTGCTGAGCAGATACACTTACTGCACAAATCAGGGCAAGAAGTAAAACAAGTAGAATTGTCTTTTTCATGGTACCTCCGTATATAATGAGAATTATATCATAAATAACGATAATTCTTCATAAAAACAAGTTCTTTTTAAAGATGCAGCATTGATTAATGAGGCATAATAATTTGCTATTAGTTTTAGAATATGGAAGTTACAACAGCATTTTACAAACAGGTCAATGTAAGGACAGATTTAACAGGATGACAAAATGAGCAAAACCGACGCAATAATCATACATGGAGCCCGGGAACATAATTTAAAAAATATTGATGTCAATATCCCAAGGGGAAAACTGACAGTTATTACAGGATTGTCCGGATCAGGAAAATCTTCTCTTGCCTTTGATACAATTTATGCGGAAGGACAGAGAAGATACGTTGAATCATTATCCTCTTATGCACGTCAGTTTCTGGGCCTTATGGAAAAGCCTGATGTTGAAACAATTGAAGGCCTTTCTCCTGCAATCTCCATTGAGCAGAGGAAATCAAGCAAAAATCCCCGTTCAACCGTAGGTACAGTTACTGAAATTTATGACTATTTAAGGCTTTTATTCGCACGAATTGGTGTACCATACTGTTATCAATGCGGCAGAAAAATTGAAAAACAGACAGTGGACCAGATGGTTGATTCAATATTAAGCATGGAAAAAGGTACCAGGATTCAGCTTCTCGCTCCTGTTGTAAAGGGCCGCAAAGGAGAATACAAAGATGTATTTGATCAGGTACGCCGTGACGGTTTTGTAAGAGTACGGGTTGACGGCAGGCTTTATGACCTTGACGAACAGATCAATCTGGAAAAGAATAAGAAACACAATATAGAAGTTGTTATTGACCGTCTTGTTGTTGACCCGTCCATAAACAAACGGCTTGCAGATTCCCTTGAAACAGCACTTGGCGTATCTTCAGGGTCTGTCATTATAGACATTGCCGGGAAAAAACAGATGCTCTTGTCAGCTCTTTTTGCATGTGTCCACTGCAGCATAAGCTACGATGCGCCAAGCCCCCGCATGTTCTCATTCAATTCTCCCTTTGGAGCATGCCCTGTATGCAACGGATTGGGAATAATTATGAAAATTGACCCTGATCTAGTTGTGCCGGATAAGGAAAAATCTATAAATCAGGGCGCTGTACAACCCTGGGGCAATGCAAGAGACGGATGGTATTTCAGCAGATTGAGGACAATCAGTAAAGCCTTCGGATTTTCTCTTGATACTCCTTTTAAGGATATTGATTCTGAATTTCAAAACATAATTCTTTACGGAGCCGGAGACCGCGAATTCCGCTTTAAGTACGAATCTGCAAATAAAAAAACCGCAGGAGTATTTGTAAACAAATTCGAAGGAGTTCTGAAAAACCTTGAGCGGCGCTACAGAGAAACAACATCCCAGGGTATCAGAAACTGGATTGAAGGATACATGAACGTACAGACATGTCCTGAGTGCGGCGGCTCACGCCTGAGAAAAGAGAGCAGATCTGTAAAGATACACGGCAAATCAATAGACGAGATAACAGCTTTGTCAATAAAAGAAGCTGCTGAATTTTTCCGGGATGTCAAATTCACAAAAAAGGAACAAGCCATATCCCGCCAGATCCTTCAGGAGATCAATGAACGGCTGAAATTTTTAATAAATGTAGGACTTGACTATCTTACACTTGACAGGACAGCATCCACTCTTGCAGGAGGCGAAGCTCAGAGAATCCGCCTTGCAACCCAGATAGGTTCTCAGCTTGTCGGAGTTCTGTACATTCTTGACGAGCCTTCAATAGGGCTTCATCAGAGAGATAATAACAGATTAATCAGCACGCTTACTGCTCTGCGGGACATAGGGAATACCGTGATCGTGGTTGAACATGACAAAGAGACAATACTCGCTGCAGATTACGTAATTGACCTTGGCCCCGGAGCAGGCGTCAACGGCGGTAATGTAGTTGCAGCCGGAACTCCCCGGGAAATAATGGAAAATGCACAATCCCTAACAGGGCAGTATCTTTCAGGCAAAGCATCTATTCCCCTGCCTGAAACACGCAGAATTTCAGGCACCGGGAAAATAACAATAAAAGGCGCTGAAGGCAACAATCTTAAAAATATAAATGTTGACATTCCTCTCGGGCTATTCGTATGTATTACAGGTGTTTCCGGCTCAGGCAAATCATCTCTCATAAATGAGACTTTGTATCCCGCACTCCGCAGGAGGCTCTACCATACAAAACAGTCTCCTCTGCCTTACAGGGAAATTACAGGTTTTGAGTACATTGACAAAGTAATTGACATTAACCAGTCTCCCATCGGCAGAACCCCGCGTTCTAACCCTGCCACATACACTGGTGTCTTTACTCACATAAGGGATCTTTTTTCACAGCTACCCGAAGCAAAAATAAGGGGATACAAACCCGGCCGCTTCAGTTTTAATGTACGGGGAGGAAGATGCGAAGCTTGTGAAGGAGGCGGAATTATCAAGATTGAGATGCACTTTCTTCCTGATGTATACATACCCTGTGAAGTATGCAAAGGTAAAAGATACAACAGGGAAACCCTGGAAGTAAAATACAGGGGCAAAACTATTTCCGATGTTCTTGACATGACAGTATCAGAAGCACTGATATTTTTTGACAAAATACCTCCGATAAAGAGAAAGCTGAAAATTCTGGAAGATGTGGGCCTGGGATATATCGGACTCGGCCAGCCTGCTACCACACTGTCAGGAGGAGAAGCTCAGAGAATCAAGCTTTCCGGAGAACTGTCACAGAAAGCAACAGGCAGTACTCTTTACATTCTTGATGAACCTACTACAGGCCTGCATTTTGAGGATATAAAGATGCTGCTGAATGTTCTTGACAGGCTGGTACAGAGGGGCAATACAGTTGTTGTTATTGAACATAATCCTGATGTGATAAAAACCGCAGACTGGATTATAGACCTCGGCCCTGAAGGGGGCGACCAGGGAGGAACAATTGTGGCTTCAGGCCCGCCTGAAAAAATTGCGCGTGTAAAGAAATCTTATACAGGGATGTTTTTAAATACTGAACTTAAAAATATACATCGGAGAAAATAAAATAGGCCATTCGTATTGAGGAAAGGAATAAAGGATAAAACCTCCTTTTCCCCCGGCATCTGAAAAGTCAACTACCACCGTTAGAAACGGTGGCTTGTAAAAAACCCTGAAAGGTGCAACTATTCCAAATTATCAATATCCAAACAAGTTCTGTTCCTTTTCTCTCTCTTTCTTCTCTTGATATTTTAC